>NZ_JBJGZC010000009.1:0-200076 GCF_054050315.1 Geodermatophilus sp. SYSU D00867
GCACCGCCAGCGCGCGGTCCTTGAGCTTGCGCACCGTCAGGGACATGGCCTCCGGCAGCAGCCGGGCCTCGATCGTCCGGGCGGTGGCCGCGTCGGTGTGCTCCAGCACGTCGACCAGCGCCCTGGCACGGGCCTCGTCCAGCCGCCCGGCGGCCAGCGCCGCCCAGGTGCCGGGCAGGTGCGAGCGGTACGTCCACGCCCGGTGGGCCAGGTGGGAGGCGGTGCCCCGGCCGATGTTGAGCACGAGTGCCAGCTCGGCGGGGAAGAACTCCGCCACCCCGGGCAGCTCGGCATCCGGCGCCCAGGAGCCCGTCCGGGCGCCGGGGGCGCCCGGCGCGGGATCGGCGTCGGCGGGGGAGTCGTCGGCCAGGCCCAGGACGAGTTCGGCCTCGTAGGCGGCGGTCATCGCCTTGAGCGCGGCCACCCGTTGCAGCTCGGCGGCCTTCTGCTCCCGCGACAGCAGCGCCACCGGCAGCCGGCGGAAGGGCGCGGGCAGCTCGATCGCCGCGTCGAGCAACGCCTGCTCGACCGGTGACCGGTACTCCGCGACCTCCTCCACACCCCGCACGCTACGGCCGGGGTACGACAGTTCCCGCAGCTCAGAGGGGCATGCGGCCGAAGAAGATCACCGCACGCTGACGCGGCGGCCGGGCTCCAGCAGCTCGGCGGTCATCCGGGCGGCGCGGCGCAGCGCCTCCCGCTCGGCGGCGTACCCGCCGAGGACGCCGACCACCGGCAGCTGGGCCAGTGCCCGCGCGCCGATGCGCCCCTTGGGCCGGGCGTCGAGCGCCTCGTCGATGCGGCCGAGCAGCCGGGAGGCCCGCCAGATGGTGCGCACGACGCCCCGCAGGCCGGCCCGCTCCTCCTTCGCGCCGATCGCGGTCTCGGTGTAGGCGCCGCGCACCCGTTCCAGCAGCGGGCGGACCCGGCCGGGCGGGAGGTCGCGGTCGAGCAGGACCTCCGACAGCAGGGAGACCCGCTCCGCGGGGTCGGTGACGCCGTGCTCGTTGGCCACGCCGAGCACCACGAGCGACTGGACCGCCGTCCCGACGGTGTTCTGCAGCGGCAGGAGGTCGGCCAGCCGGCCGGCCACCCGCGGCAGGCTGCTCGCGACCGCGCCCACCTGGGCGGCCTGCTCGGCCCACCAGGCGTCGCGCTGGGTGGTCGGGAGCTCCGGTGGGCGGGCCAGCCGCCGCACGAGAGGGGCGGTGAGCCGGTCCAGCCGGCGCAGGACGTCGACGACGACGGCGTCGCTCAACGGGGGTGCCATGCCCATGGGCTACCCGTGGCGCGGCGCTCGTACCGTGGCCGTCATGGCCGCACGCGGGTACGGGCGGGCCCGCCGCTGGACGGTCGTGGTCGGGCTGGTCGCCGTCCTCGCGTCACTGCCCGCGCTCGTGGGCGCACTGCCGGCCGACGACGCCGACGTCCCCGCCGCCGACCTGCGGGAAGCCGTCCTCGCCAGCGACGCCGTCGGCTTCTCCGGCTACGCCGTCTCGGCAGGCGGGCTCGCGCTGCCCGTGGGCGACCAGCTGCCCGCCGTCGCCGACCTGCTCAGCGACCGCACCGCGATGCGCGTCTGGTGGCGCGGCCCCGAGGAGCACCGCGTCGACGTCGTGTCGGCGACGGGGGAGACCGGCGTGCACGTCGACGTGGGCGGCACGTGGACGTGGGAGTACGAGTCCGCGACCGCCACCCGCACCGCCCCGGCCCCGCTCACCCTGCCCACCCCGCCGGACCTGGTGCCGGCGACCCTGGGCCGGCGGCTGCTGTCGGAGGCCGCCGACGACGAGCTGTCCCGGATCGGCGCCCGGCGCGTCGCCGGCCGCGACGCGCTCGGCCTGCGGCTGGTGCCCGCGGCGCCGGCCGCCTCGGTGGCGCGCGTCGACGTGTGGGCCGACGCGGGGACCGGCCTGCCGCTGGCCGTGGAGGTCGTCGCCGACGGCGCGTCGGTCCCCGCGCTCGACACCCGCTTCCTCGACCTCGACCTGACCGTGCCGCCGACCGGCGTCGTCGCGTTCGTCCCGCCGGCCGACGTCCGCGCCCGGGCCGGCCAGGACACCGAGGGCCTGCTGCGCGAGGCCGACCGCCGGCTGCGGCTCGTCCCGCTGCCGCGCGAGCTGGCCGGCCTGCCGCGGCGGGAGCTGGCCGGGGCGCCGGAGGTGATCGGCGTGTACGGCAGCGGCGTGACGCTGCTGGCCGTGGCGCCGGTCCCCGGCCGGCTGGCGGCGGCCGTCCGCTCCGCGCTGGCCGCCGCCCCCGACGCCGTGCGCGACGAGCGCGGCACCCGGGTCGCCGTCGGCCCGCTCGGCCTGATGCTGCTCGACACCCCCGGCTCCGGCACCTACCTGCTGACCGGGACCGTCACCCTCGACGCGCTCGCCGACGCCGCGGCCGGGCTCCCCGGGGTGCCGTCGTGAGAATGCTGTCGTGACGTCGGTGGTCGTCACCCGGGGGCTGGTCAAGCAGTACGGCCGGGTGCGCGCGGTCGACGGCATCGACCTCGACGTCCGCGCCGGCGACGTCTACGGCTTCCTCGGCGCCAACGGCTCGGGCAAGACGACCACGGTGCGCATGCTGCTGGGGCTGGTGCTGCCCACCCGCGGCGAGGTCGAGCTGCTGGGCGAGCGGATGCCGCGGGCCGGGCGCCGGGTGCTGCCCCGCGTGGGCGCGCTGATCGAGGGCCCGGCGCACCACCGGCACCTGTCGGGCGCGGCCAACCTGGCGCTGCTCGACGCCGCCGGCCCGGGTGGCTCCCGCCGCACGCGGCGGCGGCGGATCGCCGAGGTGCTCGACCAGGTCGGCCTGGGCGGGGTGGGCCGGCGGAAGGTCGGCGCCTACTCCCTCGGCATGCGCCAGCGCCTGGGCCTGGCCGGCGCGCTGCTGCGCCGGCCGGAGCTGCTGGTCCTCGACGAGCCGACCAACGGCCTGGACCCGCAGGGCATCCACGAGATCCGCGAGCTGCTGCTCGAGCTGCACCGCGGCGGGACGACGGTGTTCCTCTCCAGCCACCTGCTGGCCGAGGTCGAGCAGCTGTGCAGCCGGGTCGGCGTCCTCGACCGCGGGCGGCTGGTGCTGCAGGACGAGATCGCCCACCTGACCGCGCCCACCGGCGCCACCGTCGTCGACACGCCGGCGCCCGAGCGGGTGCGTGCGGTGCTCGACGGGCGCGTGCTCGGCACCGACGGCGGCCGGGTCGTCGTGCGCGGCGCGGACCCGGCGGAGGTCAACGCGCTGCTCGTCGGCGCCGGCGTCCCGGTGGCGGGGCTCGCGCTGCAGCGGCCCACGCTCGAGGAGGTCGTGCTCGCCGCCGCGGGCACCAGCGCCGACCGGGTGGAGCGGGCGTGATCGGCAGGGAGCGGGCGTGATCGGCGTCGAGCTGCGCAAGACCTTCGGCCGGCCGCGCACCTGGACGACGATCGCCGTCCTCAACGCGCTGCCGGTGCTGGTGGCGGTGCTGCTGCAGGTCACCGACCTCGCGCCGCGGCCGGGCGAGGGCCCGCCGTTCCTGTCCGCCGTCCTCACCAACGGGCAGCTGTTCCCCCTGGCCGCGCTGGCGATCGTGCTGCCGCTGTTCCTGCCGATCGCGGTCGCGGTGGTCAGCGGCGACGCCGTCGCCGGGGAGGCGCAGGCCGGGACGCTGCGCTACCTGCTCGCCCGCCCGGCCGGCCGCACCCGGCTGCTGGTGGCCAAGCTGGTCGCGGTGCTGGCGTTCGTCGTCGTGACCGTCGTGGTGGTCGCCGCCGTCGGCTACCTGGTGGGCACGCTGCTGTTCGACGCCCAGCCGGTCGCGGCCGGGACGTCGGTGTCGGGGACCTCGCTGACGCCGGAGGAGCTGGCCGGCCGGACGCTGATGGCGATCGGCTACGTCGCGGTCTCCATGCTCGGCGTCGCGGCCTTCGGGCTGTTCTTCTCCACGCTCACCGACTCGCCGCTGGCCGCCGCGCTCGGCGCGCTGGCGGTGCTGGTGACCTCGTCGCTGCTGTTCACCCTCGACGCCGCCTCGCCGATCGCGCCGTACCTGCCCACGCGCTACTGGCTGGCGTTCGTCGACCTGTTCCGCGACCCGGTCCTGTGGCGCGACGTCGTCCGCGGGCTGGCGCTGCAGGGCGTGTACGTCGGCGTGCTGCTGACCGCGGCGTGGGCGAACTTCACCACCAAGGACGTGACCAGCTAGCCGCCGAGGCGGGCGCAGTCGGCGGGGCCCAGCGGCACGGGGTCGCCCGGTGCCAGCTCGGCCAGCACGATGGCCTGCACCAGCGGGTCGCGCGGCAGGTCGCCGTGGCCGACCTCCGCCTGCGCGCACACCGACTGCACGGTCAGGTTCAGCGCGCCGTCGAGGTGGGCGGAGTCCGGCGGGGTCACCGTCGCGTCCTGCGTCGTCCACACCGACACCCACGTCGGTCCGGTGGGCGTCTCGTCGTCGGCGTTGAGGCCGGCGAGCAGCTCGCTGTCGGTGGCCAGCTGCCGGCACGCCTCGGGGCACTGGCCGGGCGCGACGCCGGCGGCGAGGTCGGCCAGCGTGGTCCCGTGGTGCGGCGAGCCGAGGGTCACCACCCGGCGGGCCACCTCCGCGCCGTCGCCGGCGGCCCAGAGCCGGGCGACGACGCCGCCGGCGGAGTAGCCGACGACGTCGACGCTCCCGGCGTCCGTGCGCTCGAGCGCGGCGTCGGCGGCGTCGTCCAGCGCGCCGGCCGCGGCGGTGAGGTCGCCGGTGCCGTTGCCGGGCAGCGCGACCACCGTGGCGTCGCGGCCCGCGGCGGTCAGCCGGTCCGCCAGCGACGTGAGCGAGCCCGTGGCGCCGCCGTAGCCGGGGACCAGCAGCACCGGGCCGGGCTCCTCCTGCGACACCGGCGCGGCCGGGCCCGGTCCGTCCGCCCGGGTGAGGAGCAGGACGGTCGCGGCCACGGCGGCGACGAGGAGGAGGGCCAGCACGGCGAGGACCAGGCGGCGGCGGGCGGGGGACAGGCCGGCGAGCACCCGTCCACTGTCCCCGGTCCCGCCGGCGTCGGCCCGCACTGGGAGAGACTGCGCCGGTGAGAGGGTGCCCGTGCTGAGCCGCGACGAGTACCTCGCCGAGTGGTCGCGGTGGCACGGCGGCACCGACCCGGCCGCGAGCCGGCTGGTGCACGGCTGGCTGTCGCTGGCCTACGCGCTGGCCCGCGCGCTGTCCTGGCTGCCGCCGCTGGCCGCCACTGCGCTCGGCCTGCTCGTCGCACTGGCCGCCGTCGGCCCGGCGCTGGCCGGCGGCGCGTGGCTCGTGGCCGGTGGCCTGCTGATCGGCCTGTCGGGCCTGCTCGACTCCCTCGACGGCGCGCTCGCGCTGGCGGGCGGGCGGGCGTCGCGGCGCGGCTACGTCCTCGACTCCGCCGTCGACCGGCTCACCGAGGCCGCGTACGCGCTCGCGCTGTGGGCGGCCGGGGCGCCGGGCTGGCTGGCCGCCGTCTTCGGGGCGCTGTGCTGGCTGCCGGACTACCTGCGCGCCCGGGCCGGGCAGGCCGGGGTGGCCGAGACGGGGGCGATCTCGGTGTGGGAGCGGCCCACGCGGGTGGTGATGGCCGGGTTCACCGTCGGCGGGGCCGGGATCGTCGCGGCCACCGGCCTCGACGCGCTCGCCGGCGTCGACGACGGCCCCGCGGTCGTGGTCACCGCCGGGGCCGCCGTCGGGGCCGTGCTCGGGCTGGTCGGCACGGCGCAGCTCGGGATCTCGCTGCGCCGGGCGTTGGGGGACTAGAGCCCGGCCGGGGATCTCGTGCGCCGGGACTCCTGGCCGTGTCCCCAAGCGGCCCGGTACGGGACAACTGTGGCTGGACCCTCACGCGGCTCGTGGCGGGCCGAGCCCGTCCGCGTCGGTGACGGTCGACCCCGTCGAGGACCGGGGACAAGCCCTCCGCGACCGTCCGAACACGAGGGGAGAACGGGATGCTGCTGGCCATCCGGCTGAGGGATGCGATGAACGCCCATGACCTCGAGGCGTTCCTCGACTGCTTCCACGAGGACTACAGGAGTGAGCAGCCAGCACATCCCGGCCGTGGTTTCGCCGGTCGTGAGCAGGTGCGGGCCAACTGGTCGGCCGTGTTCGCCGGAGTGCCGGACTTCTCAGCGACGCTGCTCGGCCACTGTCAGGACGGGGACCGTGAGTGGTCGGAGTGGCGGTGGACCGGCACGCGCGCGGGCGCCGGCGACCTGGACGTGGCGGGGGTGGTCGTCCTCGGTGTCCGTGACGGCCGCGTCGCGTGGGGGCGGCTCTACATGGAGCCCGTGTCGGGGGAGGAGGAGGGCATCGACGCGGCCGTGCGCACGATGACGGGCGAGGGGCCTGGGGACGGCTGAGGCCACCTCCGGGGTGGCCGTCCCCGGCCGGGCACGGGGACGGTCGGGCGACACGGCTGCCGACGACGTCGCCCGGACGTCCCACCCCGCCGCCTCCGGGCCGAGACGGCGGGGTCGCGGTCCGCAGGACGCGCCCTAGTCGTTCGCCTCGGCGTGCTCGGTGAGGCGGTCCAGCGCCGCCTGCTTGTCCGGCTCGGGGTCGCTGCGCCAGCCGCAGGCGCAGACGGCGACGTGGTCGCCGAGGCTTCCCTTGCCGTGGCCGAGGTCGAGCTTCTCCATGGTCGCGAGGGTGTGCCGGTCGCTCATGGGACGGCCCTACCCGTTCCGTCACGGCGCACGCCGGGGCGCACGTGACCGGGACCGCCTTCTAGGGTTGCCGTGCTCGCCGTCCCGCCCGCCCGTCCCGAGGAGCCCCCGTGCCCGTCGTCGTCACCGGCTCCATCGCCACCGACCACCTGATGACCTTCCCCGGCCGGTTCACCGAGCAGTTCGTCGAGGGGCAGATGGAGAACGTCTCCCTGTCCTTCCTCGTCGACGACCTCATCCAGCACCGCGGCGGCGCCGGCGCCAACATGGCCTACGGCCTGGGCCTGCTCGGCCTCTCGCCGGTGCTGGTCGGCTCGGTGGGCAGCGACTTCGCCGACTACGACGCCTGGCTCACCCGCCACGGCGTCGACACCCACGCCGTGCGCTGGTCCGAGCTCAAGCACACCGCCCGGTTCGTGTGCACCACCGACGCTGTCAACAACCAGATCGCGTCCTTCTACTCGGGTGCGATGAGCGAGGCCGGCGAGATCGAGCTCGGGCCGGTCTGCGACCGCGTCGGCCACCCCGACCTCGTCGTCATCGGCCCCAACGACCCGAAGGCGATGGTGCGGCACACCCAGGAGTGCCGGGACCGCGGCTACCCCTTCGCCGCCGACCCCAGCCAGCAGCTGGCGTGGGCCGACGGCGAGATGGTCCGCGAGCTGGTCGACGGCGCGGACCTGCTGTTCACCAACGAGTACGAGTCGGCGCTGCTCACCCAGAAGACCGGCTGGGACGCCGGCGAGGTCCTCGCCCGGGTCGGCACCTGGGTCACCACCCGCGCCGCCAAGGGCGTGCTCGTCCGGCAGCAGGACGCCGCCCCGATCGAGGTCATCGCCGTCCCCGAGACCAAGCCGGTCGAGCCCACCGGCGGCGGCGACGCGCTGCGCGCCGGGTTCATCGCCGGCCGCACCTGGGGACTGAGCCTGGAGCGGGCCACCCAGCTGGGCTCGGCGGTGGCCACCGAGGCCGTCGAGGTCGTCGGCACCCAGGAGTACGAGCTGCGCCGCGAGCCGTTCCTCCGGCGGTTCGCCGCGGCCTTCGGCGACGACGCCGCGGCCGAGGTCGCCGAGCACCTGCCGGCCTGACCTCCTCGCCCGGGGAGCGGGCGGTCACCTGCCGCGGACCTGCTCGCCGATCGAGGGGTCCTCGGCCCACCGGGTGTAGGGGATGCGCGGGATCGCGCGCACCTCGCCGACCGTGCACCACTCGTTGCCGCCGAGCCGGGCCAGCGGCCGCAGCGCCTCGATCCGCGGGCGGCCGTCGCGGACGGCGTCGGCCCACACGCTGATCCACTCGACCCGGCCGAAGACGACGGTGCTGTCGCCGAGGCGCACCGTCGAGTGCAGCGTGCACTCGATGCTCACCGGCGACTGCGCCACCCGCAGCGCGCCCACCCGGTCGCTCGGCTCCAGCCGGACGCCGGCGGCCTCGGCCTCGCTCTGGTCGGGCGGGAAGTCGGTGCCGGTGGCGTTGGCCTGCTCGAACAGCTCCTCGGGGACCAGGTTGACCGTGAAGTCGCCGGTGGCCTCGACGTTGTTCAGCGAGTCCTTGCGGCCCACCGAGGTGAACTGCACGACCGGCGGCCGCACGCACGCCACCGTGTAGAAGGAGTGGGGCGCCAGGTTGTGCACCCCCTCGGCCGAGCGGCTGCACACCCACGCGATCGGCCGCGGGACCACCACCGAGTTCATCACCCGGTAGAAGTCCGTGGGGCGCATGTCCCCGGGGTCGAAGGCGGTGCGGGCCGGGCTGCTCGAGGGCGAGGTCACGCCCCATCCTGGCCCGGGTCAGGGCAGCGCGCGTCCGCGCCAGGTGAGCGTGCCCCGCCGGTGCCCGGCCACCGACCCGGCCAGCAGCACGTCCAGGGCCAGCAGCGACAGCGGGTGCGCCAGGGCGTCGGGCCACACCCGCCCGCCGGTCGCCGCCGCGCTCACCGCCCGCCCGGCCACCCCGGCCAGCCAGCCGGCCAGGCCCGCCCGCGACCCGCGCAGCGCCGCCAGCGGCGGGACGACGCCGACGGCGGTCAGCACGGCCGCCGCGGCCACCGACGCCGCCGGCGACCCGCCGACCGACGCCCACAGCGACTTGCCGTAGCCCGCGCGCATCGCCGCCCAGCCGTCGTACATCCGGCACTCGGCCAGCGTCGCGCCCGCCGCCGGCACCGCCCGCCCGCCGGACCGCTTGACCGCCCGCGCCAGCGCGACGTCCTCCACCACCTCCGCGCGCACCGCCGCGTGCCCGCGGGCGCGCAGGTAGCCGCGCCGGGTCAGCGCGAGGAACTGGCCGTTGGCCGCGGTCAGCGACGGCCGCGGCGAGCGCTCGGCCACCCGCAGCGGCAGCGTCGTCATCCACAGCCACGGCGACAGCGGCTGCACCAGCCGCTCGGCGAGGGTGCCGGCCACCGGCCGGGGCCACGGGGAGACCAGGTCCAGGTCGTGCGCCTCGAGCAGCCACGCGGCGGCGGCCAGCGCGCCGGGCGCCACCCGGACGTCGGCGTCGAGGAAGACCAGCACGCCGTCGTCGGTCCCCGTCCGCGCGCCGACCCAGCAGGCGTGCGGCTTGCCCAGCCAGCCCTCCGGCGGGTCCCCGGCGGGCACCAGCTGCACCCGCGGGTCACCGGTGCCGCGGACCACGGCCGCGGTGCCGTCGGTGGAGCCGTCGTCGACGACGACCACCCGCAGGTCCGGGACGCCGGCCGAGGCCAGCACCGCGGCCAGGCAGTCGCCGACCTGCGCCTCCTCGTCCCGGACCGGGACGACGACGGTGACCGGCCGGGTCGCCTCCGGCGGGTCGGCCGGCGGGCGGCGCAGCAGGACGGCGTTGACCGCGGCGTGCGCGGCGCCGGCGACCGCCAGGCCGGACAGGACCCGGACGACCGCGCCGCTCACCGGCGGCGGGCCTGCACCACGAGGACGGCGGCGACGACGGCGGTCAGCGCCGCGCCCCACGCCGCGGAGCCGGGCAGGTCCAGCCAGACGGCGTGCGCGAGCGCCCCGCCGGCCACCATCCAGGCGATCACCAGCAGCGGCGCGGCGTCGACGCGGACGGTCGGGGGGACGGCGAGCTCGAGCAGCGTCATGAGCACCAGCCCGGCGAGCAGCCAGCCGGCGAGGTTGGTCAGCGGCACGGTGTCGATGCCGGGCAGCCCCGGGGTGGGGTGCGCCCAGGTCCAGTAGCCGGCCTGCACCAGCTGCGGGTCGAGGACGACGTCCCAGCCGGCGAACACCGCTGCGGCGACGGCGACCCGCGCGACCCGCCGGCGGCCCGGCCGCACCCGGCGGGTGAGCAGCCCGGCGAGGACCCGGCTCGGCCAGGCCATCATCAGCCAGGCCAGCGGCACGAGGAACGGCACGCCGAGCAGCGTCGGGCCGAGGGCGTCGCTGTAGGAGTAGGCGCCGTAGGGGACGCCGGTGGCCAGCCCGACCGACTCGAACGCGACCGCGGTGACCGCCACCAGCCCGAGCACCGCGGCGCCGGTGCGCGCGCCGTGCGCGGCGGCGGCCGAGGTCACCGACACCGCCGAGCCGAGCAGCACGATCGTCCAGGACACCGCGTCGCGGGCCGCGCCGTCGGTGAGCGGGTAGGCGACCGCGGCCAGCACCAGCAGCACGGCGAGGGCCAGCGGCAGGCGGGCGGGCGCGGGTGCCCGCCGGAGAGCCGCCACACCGGGACCCGCTGCTGCGCTCACCGGGCCGCCCGCGCGAGCCGCCCCGCCGCCGCGCGGGCGCGGGCGAGCGGCCGCCGGTCGGCGAGCACCACCCGCGCCGCCGTCCGGCCCGAGTTGCCCGAGACCCCGCCGCCGGGGTGGGTGGAGGCGCCGGCCAGGTACAGCCCGGCCAGCCCCGGCACCCGGTAGCCGGCCAGTGCCGGCGTCGGGCGCAGCGAGAACATGCTGGCCAGGCCCATCTCCACGTGCATGACGTTGCCACGCGGCAGCGACAGCTCGCGTTCCAGCAGCACCGGCGTCTGGACGTACACGTCCTGCACCGAGGCGGCGAAGCCGGGGGCGTACCGGTCGACGGCGGCCACCAGCCGCTGCGCCTCGGCGTCGGCGAGGGCGTCCCAGTCGCCGCCGTCAGCGAGGGCGTAGGGGTACCACTGGCCCCACACGGTGACCACGTGCCGCCCGGGCGGGGCGAGGGTGTCGTCGCCGGCGGAGAAGGACATCGCCAGCGGCACCGGCTCGCGCGGCAGCCGGCCGCCCAGCCAGTCGCCGTGCGCGGCGGCCAGCTGCGCGCGGTCGGTGCACAGCAGCTGCAGGCCCTGCGCCGACACGGCCGGGTCCACGCCGGGGTAGGCCGGCAGCGCGTCGGTGAGGCAGCGCAGCACGAGGCCGAAGCCGTTGCCCACCGGCGGGGCGGCGTCCGCGAGGGCGGGCGGGGCGGCCTCGCCGGCGAGGTCGCGGGTGGCCAGGACGTGGCAGGCGGCGACGACGACCGGCGCGGACACCCGCCGTCCCGACTCCGTCTCGACGCCGGTGACGCGGCCGCCGTCGGTCAGCAGCCGCGCGGCGCCGTCGCCGAGGACGACCCGGCCGCCGTCGGCCTCCAGCCGGCGCCGGAGCGCCTGGGTGAGCCCGCCGGAGCCGCCCACCGGGTGGCCCGGCGGGGTGTCGTGCAGCAGTGCCACCCAGGCGACCATCGCCGCGGTGCCGGGCTCGCTCGTCGGCGGGCCGGACTGCGCGCCGAACCAGGCCAGCGCCGCCTTGAGCCGCTCGCTGGTGAACCAGCGGTCCAGCAGCGCGTCACCGGAGCCGAGGAAGTCGGCGGCGAGGTCGCCGCCGGGGGTGCGCGGGGCGCCGCCGGTCGGCGCGCCCAGCGGCCAGAACGCGCGGGCCAGGCCCAGCGGGGTGGGCCGGCGGCCGAAGGAGTCGACGACGGCCCGGCTGCGCGGGCCCCAGACGCCGACGAACCGGCGGTAGGCGTCGGCGTCGTCGGGCCCGCAGGCGGCGGCGATCGAGGCGCAGGTGGCGTCGAGGTCGACGGAGAACACCAGCGGGCGGCCGTCCGGGCCGGGGTCGCCGGGCGCCGGGGCGGGCGCGAAGCCCCACGGGTCGCAGTCCACGTAGCGCAGGCCGTGGGCGGCCAGGTCGAGCTCCTCGACGACCCCGCTGTGCCGGACGATCACGTGCGCGCTGGAGCCGCGGTCGACCCGGACCCCGGGCCAGCGCTCCACGGTGGACACCGCGCCGCCGAGGACGTCGTCGCGCTCGACCACCTCGACGGCCAGCCCGGCGCGCGCCAGGTAGCAGGCGGCGACCAGCCCGTTGTGGCCGGCGCCGACGACGACGGCGTCGACGGCCCGGTCCGGCTCCCGCACGCTCAGGTGCCGGGGACCGGCCGCAGCGGCAGCCGGGCGCCGAGGATGGCGAAGGGCCGGGCGTCCCCGGGGAAGTGGTGGCCGCGGGCGAGGTCGACGAAGCCGTCGGCGTGGTACAGCCGGAACGCCTTGGTGTCGGCGTCGGGGGTGGACAGCAGCGCGGCCGGCGCGTCCACGCCCTCCACCAGCGCGTGCAGCAGGCGCCGGCCCAGCCCGCGGCTCTGCGCCTCGGGGTGCACGTGCAGCTCGCACACCTCGAACGCGCCGGGCAGCCAGCGCTTGGCGGTCCGCCGGTCCAGCGCCGCGCGCACCTGGTCGTGCCACCACTGGCCGGGGGCGACGAGGTAGCCGTAGCCGAAGCCGACCAGCTGCTCGCCGTCCGGGGTGGCGGCGAAGGCGCCGACCGCGCGGAAGCCGGGGCGCTCGGTGTGCTGGACGGCGTAGCCGTAGCGGCCGGCGACCACCGAGGCGTCGTAGCCCATCGCCTCGCCGTAGATGGCCAGCGCCTCGTGCATGTGCTCGCGCAGCCAGCCTGCGGGCAGTTCGGTCACCCGCGTCGCGGGCGTCGTGCCGGTCACGGGGTTCTCCTCGTTCACGGGCCCACCGCAGCGGGGTGGGGAGCGGCGGCCGGACCGTCGGCGGTCGGGCCGCTCCCGACCTCGGCGGGGGTGCCGGCGGTCAGTCGCAGCAGCTCGTCGTAGCTGGTGGGGAAGACGGCCGACGGGTGGCCGGCGGCGGCCCAGACGCGGTCGTACCGGGCCAGCTCGACGTCGACGAGCGTGCCGATCGGCCCGGGGTGGCCGATGGGGGCGACCCCGCCGATCGGCTGGCCGGTGTGCTCGCGGACGAAGGCGGCCGAGGCGCGCTCCACGCGGGGCACGCCGAGCAGGGCGGCCACCTTCGCGACGTCGACCCGGTGCGCGCCGCTGGTCAGCACGAGCAGCGGCTGCCCGCCGACGTCGAACACCAGGCTGTTGGCGATGGCCCCGACCGGGACGCCGAGCTGGGCGGCGGCCGCGGCGGCGGTGTGCGCGCCGTCGGCGAGCTCGTGGACCCGCCCGGTGGCGCCGGCCCCGGCGAGCAGGTCGGCGATCGCGGCCACCCGGGGGTGGGCGGGTCGGCTCATGCGCTGATCCTGCCACCGCTGTCGGACCCCCGCCGTACCGTCCGGCACGCGGTCGGGAGGGGCTCCTCCCGGGGAGGACGCGGTGGCGCGTCCGGCTTGACGGGACCGGCGCGGTCGGGTCTACTCGACGTGTTCGAACACACGTTCGAACAGGTCGGCCACCGCCCCGGGACCTTCCCCGCCCGGGCGGTGGGCGGACCGTCGGACGGCACGGGGTGGGGAGACGGGCATGAGCCGGGTGCTGGGTGACGTCGGCGAGCGGGCCGGCGAGGAGGTGCAGGTCGAGCGCGGTCCGCTCGGGCCGGCGCAGTTCTGGCGCGGGCAGGGCCGCTACGTCGTCGGCGAGCTGCTCGACTCGTGGGTCGAGACCGCGCCGTGGTGGCAGCGGGCCGCCGGCACCTCCGGCGGCGCCTCGGCCGACCTGGTCGCCCCCCGCGAGGTGTTCCGGGTGGAGGCGCTGCGGGCCGGCCGCTCGCGGATGAGCTTCGCCGGTGTCTACGACCTGTGCTGGGACGCCGCGGACAACCGCTGGTCGCTCGTGCGGGTGCACGACTGATGGGCGCCGCGCGCGCCGTGGCCGAGCAGCTGCCCCTGCCCCCGCCGCTCCCGGCGGCCGCGGGCCAACTGCTGGACCAGGCCACCCGGGCCCTGGCCGAGGCCCGGCACGCCCCCGACGCGTGCCGGCGCTACGCCACCGCGCACCTGGCGGCGCTGCGGGCCGCCGCGGGGGTGCTGGCCGCCCGCACCCGGCCGGAGAGCGGCCGCCGCCGGCCGCGCAGCGCCTGGGTGCTGCTCGAGCAGGTCGCCCCCGAGCTGGGGGAGTGGGCCACCTTCTTCGCCGCCGGCGCGGCCAAGCGCGCCGCCGCCGAGGCCGGGCTGTCCCGCGCGGTCACCGAGCGCGAGGCCGACGACCTGGTCCGCGACGCCGGGACCTTCCTCGCCGTGGTCGAGGAGCTGCTGGCCACCACGCCCGAGCCGGCGCCCCGGCCGCGCGTGGTCGGCGGCACCGCGCACCGTCCCGCCCGCGGGCGGTGAGCGGGGACCCCTTCGTCCACCTGCACGTCGCCTCCGGCTACTCCCTGCGGTACGGGGCCAACCACCCGGCCGACCTGGTCGCGCGCGCCGCCGAGCACGGCATGACGGCGCTGGCGCTGACCGACCGCGACGGTCTGTACGGCGCGGTCAAGTTCGCGCTGGCCTGCCGGTCGGCCGGGCTGCGGCCGGTGTTCGGCGTCGACCTCGCGGTCGCGCCGGCGGTGGACACGACCGTGCCGCCGGCACGGGCGCACGTGCTGGGCGAGGACGAGTTCTCCCTGCGCCGCACCGGGCACGCCCCCGCGCGGCCGGCGCCGGCGCGGCGCAGCCCCGTGCGGGGCGGCGCCGGCGTCGACCCGCGGCTGCCGCGGGTCACCTTCCTCGCCCGCGACGGCGCCGGCTGGCGCTCGCTGTGCCGGCTGACCAGTGCCACGCACCTGCGCGGCACCCGCGGCGAGCCGGTGGCCTCGCTCGCGCTGGCCGCCGAGCACGCGCCCGGGCTGGTCGCGGTGCTGGGACCGGACTCGCCGGTGGGCCGGGCGCTCGCGGCCGGGCGGGCCGACGTCGCCTCCGCGCGGCTGGACGCCTGGCGGTCGGTGTTCGGCCCGGGCTCGCTGGTGCTGGAGGTGGTGCACCACCGCGGCCGGGGCGACCGCTCCCGCGCCCAGCGGCTGCTGCGCTTCGCCGAGGAGGAGGGCGTGCCGGCGGTGCTCACCAACGCCGTCCGCTACGTCGACGCCCTCGACGCGCCCACCGCCGACGTCCTCGACGCCTCCCGGCGGCTGGTCGCCCTCGACACCCGGCACGTCGACCGGCGCACCGCCGAGGGCTACCTCAAGTCGGGCAAGGAGATGGCCGAGGTCGCCGCCGACCTCGCCGGCCCCGACCGCGACGCCGCGCTGCGGCTGACCGAGCGCACCGCCCGGCTGGCCGAGCAGTGCGCCGTCGACGTCCGCGAGGACCTCGGCATCGGCACCGTGCGCTATCCCGAGCTCGACGTCGTCACCGCGCCCGGCGAGCGCGGGACGGACCCGTCCGAGGTGCTGCGCGCCCGCTGCGAGGCCGGGCTCGGCCGGCGCGGGATGGCCCGCACGGAGAAGGTGACCCGGCGGCTCGAGGACGAGCTCGCCGTCATCGACTCCCTCGGCTACCCCTCCTACTTCCTCACCGTCGCCGACGTCGTCGACCTGATCAGGGGCCTGCGGGTCCGGGCCGCGGCGCGGGGGTCGGGCGCGGGCAGCCTGGTCACCTACCTGCTCGGCATCTCCGACGTCGACCCGATCCGCTACGGCCTGCTGATGGAGCGGTTCCTCTCCCCGCTGCGCCACCAGCTGCCCGACATCGACATCGACGTGGAGTCCGCCCGGCGGATGGAGGTCTACGACGCGGTCCTCGACCGCTTCGGCGCCCACCGGGTCAGCTGCATCTCGATGATGGACACCTACCGGGTGCGGCACGCCATCCGCGACGTCGGCGCCGCGCTCGGCCTGCCGCCGGCCGAGATCGACGCCGTCGCCAAGGCGTTCCCGCATGTCCGGGCCAACCAGGTGCACGCCGCGCTGCGCGACCTGCCGGAGCTGCGGGCCAGCCGGATGGGCTCGCGGCGGGGCGGCGGCACCGGCGACCTCGATCTGCTGTTCGACCTGGTCGCCCGGCTCGACGGCCTGCCCCGGCACATCGCGCTGCACCCGTGCGGCGTGCTGCTGTCCGACGCCACGCTGCTCGACCGGACGCCGGTGGAGAGCAGCTACCTCGGTTACCCGATGAGCCAGTTCGACAAGGACGACGTCGAGGAGCTCGGGCTGCTCAAGCTCGACCTGCTCGGCATCCGGATGCAGTCGGCGATCGCGCACGCCCTCGACGAGGTGGCCCGGGTCGACGGTGAGACCGTCGACGTCGACGCCGTCCCGCGCGACGACCCGACGACGTTCGAGCTCATCCGCAGCACCCGGACGCTCGGCATGTTCCAGATCGAGTCGCCGGGGCAGCGGGAGCTGGTCGGCAAGTTCGGGCCGGAGACGTTCGAGGACATCGTCATCGACATCTCGCTGTTCCGGCCCGGGCCGGTGAAGAGCGACATGGTGACGCCGTTCCTGCTGGCCCGGAACGGCTGGCAGGACCCGGTCTACCCGCACGAGGACCTCGCGCCGTTCCTGCGGGAGACCGCCGGGGTCGTCGTCTTCCACGAGCAGGTGCTGCAGATCGTGGCGCAGATGACCGGCTGCGACCTCGCCCAGGCCGACGAGGCGCGCCGCGCGCTGGGCGACCGGGAGCTGCACCCGGAGGTGCGGGCCTGGTTCGTGCCCGAGGCGCTGCGGCGCTACCCGGTCGACGTCGTCGAGAGGGTGTGGGAGGTGCTCGTCGCCTTCGGCTCGTTCGGGTTCTGCAAGGCGCACGCGGCGGCGTTCGCGCTGCCCACCTACCAGTCGGCGTGGCTGAAGACCCACCACCCGGCGGCCTTCCTCGCGGGGGTGCTCACCCATGACCCGGGCATGTACCCGAAGCGGCTGATCCTCGACGACGCCCGCAACTTCGGGATCCGGGTGCTGGGCCTGGACGTCAACGCCTCGACCGGCACCTACCGGGTGGAGCGGCTCGCCCCCGCGGACCGGCGGGAGGACTGGCGGCGGCCGGAGTGGATGCCGGCGGCGATGCCCGACCCGTCGGGCTACGGGATCCGGCTGTCGCTCACCGACGTCAAGGGCATCGGCGAGGACGAGGTGGAGCGGATCGTGGCCGGGCAGCCCTACCGGTCGCTGACCGACTTCTGGTCGCGGGCCGCGGTGTCCCGGCCGGTGGTCGAGCGGCTGGTGCTCGCCGGCGGGTTCGACTCGCTCTACGGGTTCGGCGTGCGCGACCGCGAGGCCGGCCGGCCCACCCGCTCGCGCCGGTCGGTGACCCGCCGCGACCTGCTGCTGCAGATCAGCGAGCTGGACCGGTGGAGCCGCAGCGGGGCGAAGGCCGGGTCGGTGGGGCAGCTCAGCCTCGACCTGCTCGGCCTCGACCCCGGGGACGCGGGACCCCCGGGAGGAGGCGGTCCCGAGGAGACCGGGCCGGAGTGGGGCGGGGGGTCCGGGCTGCCGGAGTTCACCGACGCCGAGCTGGTCCGTGCCGAGCTGGAGGTGCTCGGGCTGGACGCCAGCCGCCACGTCGTCGACTTCTACCGGCCGTTCCTCTCGGCGATCGGCGCGGTGCCGGCGGGGGAGCTGCTCGGTGCCCGCAGCAGCGCCGAGGTGCTGGTGGCCGGGGTCAAGGTGGCCACCCAGACCCCGCCGATCCGGTCGGGACGCCGGGTGGTGTTCGTGACCCTCGACGACGGCACCGGCTGCACCGACTCGACCTTCTTCGAGGACGTGCAGGGCCCCTACGCGGCGACGGTGTTCCACTCGTGGCTGCTGGTGATCCGCGGGGTGCTGCGGCGCACCGGCCCGCGCGGGGTGTCGATCCGGGCCACCGGCGCCTGGGAGCTGCCCGCGCTGTACGAGGCCTGGGAGACCGGCGGCCTCGCCGCGGTGGCCGAGCACATGGCCGCGCCGGGGGAGTACACCGACCAGGCCATCGCCGGGGCGGCGGCCTCGCACGGCTCGCGGCCGGTGGTGGTCAAGCCGGTGCTCGTGCACCCGACCGGCTTCCGCATGTCGCCGTACGCGGACGTCAAGCCCGCCGGGGACGACGCCGCGACCGCCGCCCGGAGCGCCGCGGCAGGACGGAGCGCCGCGGCAGGACGGAGCGCCGCGGCAGGACGGAGCGCCGCGGCAGGACGGAGCGCCGCGGCAGGACGGAGCGCCGCAGCGGCCGCGCCGCGCAAGCTCTGGCACTCCAGCCCGGGCAGCTCCGGCCACTGACGCCCGCCCGCCCCGCACCGGCCGGCGCACCGATGAGTCCCGGGCGTCCGCGGCGTCTGCCCTCCCGAGCGCCGGCGTCCCGGCCGGCACCGTGGAGGAGGACAGCCGTGCCGAAGCAGATCCCGTGCCTGTGGTTCGACACCGAGGCCGAGGAGGCCGCGCGCTTCTACACGTCGATCTGGCCGGACGCCGAGGTCCTCGGCACCGTCCGCTACGGCGCCGAGGACCCCGCGCGGGAGGGGCAGGTCCTCACGGTCAGCTGGCGGCTCGGCGACACCGAGTACGTCGGCCTCAACGGCGGCCCGCAGGACTGGCGGTTCAGCGAGGCCATCTCCTTCCAGGTCCTGTGCGCCGACCAGGCCGAGGTCGACCACTACTGGGACCGGCTCACCGACGGCGGCCAGGAGGCCCCCTGCGGCTGGCTGAAGGACCGCTTCGGCGTCTCCTGGCAGGTCGTGCCCGTCCGGCTGCTGGAGCTGCAGGCCGACCCCGACCCCGACCGGCGGCGCCGCGCCGTCGAGCAGATGTTCACGATGCGGAAGATCGTCATCGCCGACCTGGAGCGCGCCGCCGACTCGGTCTCCGCCTGAACCGGCCGCGGGCCGGTGCGGGGAGACCCCCGCCACTAGGGTCGGACGGGTGACCGCCCCCGCACCGTCCACCGGCGAGCAGCTGCCCGTCCGGACCGCCGCGGTCTGGGCCGCGCTCGACCCGCTGGCCGGCGCGGGGACCCCGCTGCGGGTCCTCGACGTCGGCGGCGGCAGCGGCGTCTTCGCCGTCCCGCTGGCCCGCCGCGGCCACGAGGTCACCGTCGTCGACCCCAGCGCCGACGCGCTGGCCACCCTCGAGCGCCGGGCGCAGACCGCCGGGGTGGGCGACCGGGTCCGCGGCCTGCAGGGCGACGGCGACCTGCTGCACGAGCTGCCCCTCGGCAGTGACGGTCCCGACGGCGGCGGCTACGACCTCGCGCTGTGCCACGCGGTGCTCGAGGTGGTCGACGACCCCGCCACCACCCTCGGCGAGATCACCCGCGCGCTGCGCCCCGGCGGCCGGGTGAGCGTGGCGACCGCCAACCGGGCCGGCGCCGTCCTCGCCCGGGCGCTGGGCGGCCACCCCAAGGAGGCGCTGGCCCTGCTCGAGGACCGCGACCCCGCGCCCGGCCGCACCCGCCCCGCGCGCCGCCGGTTCGCCGCCGAGGACCTGCTCGCGCTGCTGCGCAACGCCGGGCTCGAGCCGGAGGAGTGGCGCGGCGTCGCCGTCGTCGCCGACCTGCTCGACGCGAGCTCCGGCGCCGACCCCGAGGCCGTCCGCCGCCTCGAGCTCGCGCTGGCCGGCACCTCGCCCTACCGCGACGTCGCCGCCGGCCTGCACGTCCTGGCCACGCGCCCGTGACGGCGCTGCCGCCGGACCTCGTCCGCCCCGCCTACGGCGCGGCCAGCCTCGCCGACGTCCTGCCCGGCGCGGCCGCCGCCCTGGGGGTCGGCGTCGACCGCGGCGGCCTGCCCGCCGACCCGCTCGGCCTCACCGCGGCCCTGGCCGGCGCCCGCCGGGTCGCGGTCCTGCTCGTCGACGGCCTCGGCGCGCACCTGCTGCGCGCGCACGCGCACCTCGCCCCGGCCCTCGCCGCGCTGGCCACGCCCGCCGGCGACCTCGCCGCCCCCTGCCCGAGCACCACCCCGGTCAGCCTCGCCACGCTCGGCACCGGCGTCCCCCCGGGCGGGCACGGCGTCCTCGGCTTCGTCACCGCCGTCCCCGGCGAGGACCGGCTGCTCAACCACGTGCAGTGGGCCGACGACCCCGACCCCCGCGACTGGCAGCCCCGCCCCACGGTCTTCGAGCAGGCCGCGGCCGCCGGCCTGCCGGTCACCGCCGTCGCCCCCTACGCCTACGCCGGCTCCGGCCTCACCACCGCCGTGTACCGGGGCGCGGCCTACGCGGGCACGGTCGGCGCCGGTGACCTCGCCGCCGTGCTGCTGCAGTCGCTGGCCGCCACCCCCACCGGGCTGGTCTACGGCTACACCCCCGAGCTCGACCTCACCGGCCACGTGCGCGGGGTCGACTCCGCCAGCTGGCGGGTGCAGCTCACGCTGGTCGACCGGGTGGTCGAGCAGGTGGTCGCCGGCCTGCCCGACGACGCCGCCCTGCTGGTCACCGCCGACCACGGCATGCTCGACGTCCCTGCCGGCACCCGCCTCGACGTCGACGACGAGCCCGCCCTGCTCGACGGCGTCGCGCTGCTGGCCGGCGAGCCCCGCGCCCGCTACGCGCACACCGTCCCGGGCGCCGCCGCCGACGTCCTCGACGCCTGGCGCGGCGTGCTCGGTGACCGGGCGTGGGTGGCCGGGCGGGAGGAGGCGGTCGCCAGCGGGGTGTTCGGCGCCGTCGGCGAGGGGATGGCCGCCCGCATCGGCGACGTCGTCGCGCTCGCCCGCGGCCCGTGGGCGGTCACCGCCTCGGCCACCGAGCCGGGACCGAGCCGGCTGGCCGCCTACCACGGGTCGCTCACCGACGCCGAGGTCGCGATCCCGCTGCTGCTCGCCCGCGGCCGGGCGCTGGCCTAGCGGCCGGGCTCAGCGGACCGGGGACACCGACAGCGCCGTCCACGTGCGCGGGTGCGCCGCGTGCACCGCCCGGCAGGTCAGCTGCGCCGCCTCGTCCGCCGGCCGGCTCTCCACCCGCACCACGACGTCGCCGTCCGCGCCGCCGAGCACCACCTCGAACCGCTCGACGCCGTCGGCGTCCTCCGCCGCGGTGGCGGCCAGGCGCCGGGAGCCGCGCACCGGCAGGTCGTCGACGCCGAGCAGACCCAGCCGCTCGCGGGCGGCCTGCTGGGCGGCCTGCGCGGGCAGCGGCAACCCGGCCCGCCCGCGCAGCCACGGCAGCGCCACCTCGCCGCGCGCGTGCGCCGCGACCAGGTCGGCGCCGTCGCCGGGCACCTGCCCGTAGGCGAACCCGTGCGGCAGCACCAGCACGTTGGAGGCGAACCGGCAGCCGCCGAGGTGGCTGCACTCCCAGACGTCGGCGGGCGCGGGCATCGCCGCGGCCAGCGGCCGGCCGCGCAGCGCGCAGCAGGCGTCGTGCTGCCCGTGCGTGCACACCAGGTACACCGGCCGGTCGGCGCGCTCGCCCACCGAGCCGTCCCAGGGCGCCTCGACCAGGTCGGCGTCGTCGGTGCGGGTGGACCACCACAGGCCCTCGCGGCCCGGGCGGCCGTCGGCGTAGGCCCAGCGGCGCCCGGAGTCCGCGGCCCGGTCGCCGGGCCGGCGGACGAGCAGCACCCGCACGCCCTCGGCGCGGGCGCGCGCGGCCAGCCGGGCGGTCACCGCCGGGTCGATGCGGGAGCCGGTCAGCGCGTCGCGGCCCCACGGGCCCGGCTGCTCGACGAGCAGCCAGCGCTGCGCCGGCCCGGCCGTGGCCACGGGGGAGTCCCCCCGGACCAGGGCCGTGACCGAGCAGCGGGTGGCGTCGAGCCGGCCGGCGCGCGCGGGGACGGGAGCGGTCACCCGGGGGCAGGTGACGGGGTCACGACCCGGTCCCGAGGGCGTCGGCACGCTCCCCATCGTCCCCGCCGGCGTCGGGCGCCGGGGCGCCCGGTCCGTGCGGGCCCGGCTCGGGGGCGGTGGCCGGGACGCCGTCGAACCCGTGCGCGCCCTGCACCGCCGCGTCGGCGACGAGCGCGATCGACTCGGTGACCAGCCGGCGGGCGAGGACGAGGCGGTCGTCGGCGTCGAGGCCGGCCAGGTCGGCGACCTTGAGCTCGCCGGCGGCCAGCAGCCCCTCCAGCGCGGCGCGGGTCGAGGCGGGGAACTCCAGCCGGCGGCGGCCGGCCAGCAGCGCCACCCGCTCGCCCTCGGCGGTGGCCGGGGCCTCCCGCAGCGCGCAGCGCAGCCGGCGGCGCAGCCGCAGCACGGTGTCCGGGGTGAGCGCGGCCGCCGCGGTGGCCTGGGCCAGCGGCGCCACCGGCTCGGGGCGGACCTGCGACCAGGTCCGCGAGCGCAGCCGCTCGGCGACCTCGCCGGGGTCCACCCGGCCCAGCCACTCCTGCAGCGCGGTCACGACGGTGGCGACGTCGTCGCGGACCGACGCCGGGCCGGACAGGTCCAGGCCCAGCGGCAGGGCGCGGCGCAGCTCCCGGTCCTCGGCGGCCAGCACCCGCACCAGGTCCAGCGCGGACTCGGCCGCGGCCCAGCGGGTCACCGTGTGCACGCCGATGGTCAGGTGCGCGCTGGTCTGCCCGAGCGCTACCGCCGAGTGCAGGTAGCCGCGCGGCAGGTAGAGGGTGTCGCCCGGGCGCAGCACGGCGTCGACCACCGGCTCGCGCCCGGCGGCCGCGGCGACGGCGGCCCGGCGGTCGGTCCACGGCTGGGTGCGCAGCGGCTCCTCGAGCACCGGCTCGTGGACGGTCCAGTGCTTCTCGCCGGCCACCTGCAGCACGAAGACGTCGTGGACGTCGTAGTGCGGGCTGAACCCGCGCGAGGACGGCGGCGTGACGTACGCGTTGACCTGCGTGGGGTGCCCCAGGTCGGCGGCGAGCTGGTCGGCGAACTCGATCAGCGGCGGCCACAGCCGGTGCAGGCCCTGCAGGACCACGGTGCTGCCGTCGGCGAACAGCCGCAGGACGGCGTCGGAGGAGACCTGGTCGGCCACCTCGGCGCCGGCGCCACCGGAGGTGGTGAACCGCTGGGCGTCGACGACGGCGCCGTCCTTGGCGATGCGCAGGAACGGCGTGCGCAGGCCGCGCCGCGACAGCAGCTCGTCGACGTCGGTCAGCGTCAGCAGGTCGGTGAACGACTCCCCGGTGTCCTCGGCGCGGGCGAGCAGCGGGCGGCGGGACCAGTACTGCTCGGCGAAGACCGCGGGGTCGAGGTGCGTGCACCGGCGCAGGGCCGGGCGGGCGTCAGCCCCGCCCGGCCCCGCGGCGGTCGGGTCCTGGCTCAGGCCGAACCGTCCGCGCCACCGTCGGCACCGCCATCGGCGCCACCGTCCGCACCGCCGTCCGCACCGCCGTCGGCACCGCCGTCGGCACCGCCGTCGGCGCCACCGTCCGCACCGCCGTCCGCGCCGCCGTCAGCACCGCCGTCGGCACCGCCGCCGGCCGCGCCACCGTCGGCCGGGCCGTGGCCCGCGCCGCTGTCGGCACCGCCGTCGGCGCCGCCGTCGTGCTGGCCGGGCGTGCCCTCGCCGGCTCCGCTGTCGGCCGGACCCTCCGTGCTGGTCATGTCGTCGTCGTCGAGCGCCATCGGGCTCCTCCGGGATCCGGGTCGGGACCGTCCGCCGGACGGCGGTCGGTGGTGTCCCACCTACCTCGCCCGTGGGCCGGTCACACATGCGCCGACCAGCGTCTTCCCGACGCGCCCGGACACGCCGGGGACGGCGCGCCGCCTCCCGGGGAGGGCCGCTAGTCTCCGAACACGTGTTCGAACGGGGAGGTCGCGTGGGGTCGTCGGGGGGGCGTGCCGAGGGGTGCACGGTGCTGCACGTCGACATGGACGCGTTCTTCGCCAGCGTCGAGGTGCGCCGCCACCCCGAGCTCGCCGGCACGCCGGTCATCGTCGGCGGCGCGGGCAACCGCGGGGTGGTCACCTCGGCCACCTACGAGGCCCGCGCGTACGGCGTGCACGCCGCCATGCCGACGGCGCGGGCGCTGCGCCTGTGCCCGACGGCGACCGTGCTGCCGGGGGACACGGCGCTGTACGCCGAGGTGTCCCGCGCGGTCATGGCGCTGTTCCGGTCGGTGACCCCGCTGGTGGAGCCGCTGAGCCTGGACGAGGCCTTCCTCGACGTCGGCGGGGCCGGGCGCCGGCTGGGCGACGCCGCCGAGATCGGGGACTACCTGCGCGCCCGCGTCTTCGACGAGCAGGGCATCACCTGCTCCGTCGGCGTGGCCGGCACCAAGTTCGTGGCCAAGCTCGCCTCCACCCGCGCCAAGCCCGACGGGCTGCTCGTCGTCCGCCCGGCCGAGGTCATCGACTTCCTGCACCCGCTGCCGGTCGGCGCCCTGTGGGGCGTGGGCGCGAAGACCGAGCAGGTGCTGCTGCGGCTGGGGCTGCGCACCGTCGGCGACCTCGCGCACGTCCCGGCGCGCACCCTGCAGCGGGCGCTGGGCCCCGCCGCCGGCGGCCACCTGCACGAGCTCGCCTGGGGCCGCGACCCCCGCCGGGTGGTGCCCGACGAGCCGGAGCGGTCGACCGGGCACGAGGAGACCTTCCCCACCGACGTCGACGACCCCGCGGTCGTCCACCGGGAGCTGCTGCGGCTGTCCGAGCGGACGGCGGCCCGGCTGCGCGCGGGCGGCTGGCTGACCCGCACGGTGAGCATCAAGGTCCGCTTCGCCGACTTCACCACCCTCACCCGCAGCCGCACCCTCGGCGTCCCCACCGACGTCGGGCAGGACGTGTACGAGACCGCGCGCGCCCTGTTCGACGCCCTCGGGCTGGACCGGGCGCGGATCCGGCTGGTCGGCGTGCGGGCCGAGCGGCTGGTCCCGGCCGGCCAGGCGCCCCGCCAGCTGGAGCTCGGCGCCCGCGAGCACGGCCGCCGCGACGCCGAGCTGGCCGCCGACCGGGCCGCCCGCCGGTTCGGCGCCGGCGCGGTGCGGCCGGCCACCCTGCTGCACCGCGACCGCGACCGCCGGGTGCGCTGAGACGGGCCCGGGGGACCGCCCGGGACCCCCCGGAGGGGTGGTCACGACGGCGGTACGGCGGGTCGCCGCGGACTCGCCTTTCGCACCCCGCCAACGGCTCGTATCCTCGGTGTCACCACCGGGTACGGGCCCGGCGGTGTCTGGCTCCGCCCACCTGGAGGTCTCGGTGCCGCTCTCCGAGCACGAGCAGCGACTGCTGGAGCAGATCGAGCGCGCCCTCGTCGACGACGATCCCAAGTTCGCCTCCTCCGTCCGCACCGGCGACCGCAGGCTCAGGGCGCGGCGGAAGCTGCAGCTCGGTGCGCTGCTGGTCGTGGTGGGCCTGGCCGTCCTCGTCGGTGGTGCCGTCGTCCCGTCCGTGCCGCTGGGCGTCCTCGGGTTCCTCGTGATGTTCGGCGGCGCCGCGCTCGGCGTCCTCAACTACCGCTCGGCCACCGGCGCCGTCGAGACCGGCCCGGCCGGTGCCCGCGGCGCGCAGGGCGGCCGTGGCCGGGGCGGCAGGCCCCGCAAGCAGCCGCTGAAGAACCGGCTCGAGGAGCGCTTCCGCCGCCGCTACGACCAGTAGCCCGCGAGACCCCGCGACGGCCGCCGTCCCACCCGGGACGGCGGCCGTCGCCGTTCCCGTGGCCGAGGGAGTCGACCCGTCCCGGGGGGACGAGGACGATGGGGCCTGCCCCACGAGCCGATCGGGAGGGGGAGTCCCGATGACGCAGACACAGCCCCTGGAGCACCTGTCCTTCGACCGTCCCGACGAGGTCCGGCACGGTGAGAACTGGCGGCTGGAGCTGCTGCACCTGGCCGGCGGCGCCGAGGTCGGCCGCATCACCGTCCAGCCCGGCTGGCGGTGGTCCGAGCACGTCCGGCCGGTGGCCGGCACGGACCTGTGCCAGGCCCCGCACCAGCAGTACCAGGTCTCCGGCCGCATCCACGTCGTGATGGCCGACGGCACCGAGATCGAGTCCGGTCCCGGTGAGGTCACGTCGCTGCCGCCGGGGCACGACGCCTGGGTGGTGGGGGACGAGCCGGTCGTGGCCATCGACTGGCACGGCGCCTCGGTCTGGGCGGCCCGGCCGTAGCCCCGCCGGCCCGGGACCGGCGGGGCCGGCTCAGGCGGCGGGGTTCCGGCGGGGGAGCCTCGCGGTGACCGCGGCCGCGAGCGCGTCGCCCAGCGACGCGGGCCACAGCAGCGCCCGCAGCCGGGCCCACGGCGCCGCCGCCGCGGTCAGCCCCCGCCGCGCCCGGGTCAGCGCGGCGCCCAGGGACGGGTCGGCGGGCGCGCCGGGGCGGCCGTAGCTGGCCGCCTCCTCCGCCCGGGCCAGCCGCCCGACCGCGTCGGCCGCGTCGGGGACGCCGGCCCGGTGCGCGCCCCCGGCGACCGCGACGCCGTCGAGGGTGCGGGTCAGCGCCGCCGCCTGCTGCCGCGGGGTCTGCGCGGGGTCCCAGGGCAGGCCGAGGTCCCGCGCGGTCGCGGCGAGCTCGTCCCACAGCGCGGCCGGGCTCCCGCCGGCCACCCGGCGGCGCCGCTGCAGCGCGCGGGCGCCGGCCGGAGCGGCCAGCAGCGCGGCCAGCCCCAGCAGCACGCCGGCGGCGACCAGCACCGGCCGCGCCGACGACGTCTGCGCGGCCGTCGTGCCCTGCGGGGTGGCGCCGTCCACGCGGTCCTGCTGCGGCGTCGGGGCGCTCTGCGGCGCGGTCGGCGCGGTCGGGACGTCCTGCGGGCGCTCGAGCACCTCCTGGTCGGCCGGCCGCGGCGCCCACGGCAGGTCGACGGCGCGCTCGCTGTCGATCGGGGTGGGGTCGAACGGCACCCAGCCGAGGTCGTCGAAGTACACCTCGACCCAGGCGTGCGCGTCGTCGCTGGTGACCAGCCGCCCGCCACCGGGCTGCACCCGGCCGGGCGTGTAGCCCAGCGCGACCCGGGCGGGGATGCCCGCGGCCCGCACCATGGCGGCCATCGCCCCGGCGTACTGCTCGCAGTAGCCCTGCTTGAGCTGCAGGAAGTCGACGAGGTCGTCGCCGCTGGTGCCCGGCCGGGTCGCGAGGCTGTAGACGAAGCCGTTCGCGCGGGAGAAGTGGCCCTGGATGGCGCGCACCGCGTCGTAGGGGGTGGCCGCGCCCGCGGTGAGGCTCGCGACCAGGTCGGTGACGGCGGGGTCCAGCGGCGGCAGCGCGGTGTCGCGCTCGCGCACCGGCGAGCCGGGCGGCACCTCGCCGGCGGCGCGCAGGTCGTCCTCGGTGGGGCGGGCCTCGACGGCGGTGACCCGGTAGCTCTGGGCCGCGGTGGTGACGTCGCGGCCGAAGACGGTGCCGGTGGTGGGGTCGAACCGCCAGGCCCCGGGGTCGGCGATCTCCACCGTCAGGGGGGAGGTGAGCACCGGCAGGAACCGGTCGTCGTGGCCGACCGCGGTGATCGTGGCCTCGACCCGCCGGCCGTCGCGGCGCCCGGGCAGCGGCGCGAGGTCGTCGGGCTGCCCCACCGACGTCTCGCCGTCGAGGTTGCCCACCGTCCAGCCGTCCTCGGCGCTGTAGACGTCGAGGGTCACCACGCGCAGGTAGCCGGGGTCGAGGACCGAGGCGTCGAACCGCAGCAGGTCGATCGGCTGGGGCAGCGTGAGCTGGCCCTGCAGCGCCGCGGCCGCGTCGAGTGCGGTGCCGGTCGACCCGCCGCCGCCCCCGGGACCGAAGCCGGCGACCACCCGGCCCTCGGGCAGGGTCGGCACCACGCTGCCGCCCACCAGGGCGGCGGCCAGGGCCAGCGCGGCGGTGCCGGTCGCGGCGAGCCCGCCGGCGCCGCCCCGCCGCCCGGCCCGCGCGGCCAGCCGCCGCGCCTGGTCGGCCCAGAGCAGCAGCGCCAGCCCCGCCGCCGGGGCCGCGACCGCCGTCAGCCCGATGCTGCCGGTGACCGTGCTGACCGGCACGCAGAACAGGACCAGCAGCCCCAGCCCGGCGAGGGCCGGCTGCCGGCCGCCGACGGCGATCAGGTCGACGACGACGGCGACGATCCCGACCAGCAGCACGGTGAGCGCGAGCAGGCCGGTCAGCGGCAGCGCCGGTGTGGACTGCTCGCGGATCTCGGCCGAGCCGTCGGTGAGCACCGCGGCGAGGTCGCCGAGGGAGCCGGGGGTGGGCAGCCAGCCGCCGATCGCGTCGCCGGGGGCGAACAGCGCCGTCATCAGGCAGAGCAGGGCGGCCAGCTGGCCCAGCGGCACCAGCGGGACGCCGGCGGCGCCGGCGCGGGCGGGCAGCGCCCGGCCGCCGGACGCCCATGCCCACAGCGCCGGCCCGGCCGCGCGCAGCGCCAGCCCGGTGAGGGCGACCACCGCGATCGCCGCCAGCGCCGGCGGCGCCCAGGCCGGGCGGGTGAAGACCGGCGCCAGGGCGCAGCTGCCCAGCGCGGTGGCGACCGCGGCGGCCAGCGTCGTGCCGCCCTCGCGGGACAGCGTGCCCGGCGGCACGGGCGCCGGCGGGGGTGCGGGGACCGGCGGCGGGACCGGCCCGCCGGACCGGACCGGGGGCGGCGGTGGGGCGAGCGTGGTCACGCCGGCACCCCCAGGACGCCGCCGCCCCGGACCCCGGCGGAGGCCGGGGCGAGGTCGGCCCACACGGCCTCGACGGTGCGCGAGGAGTCGGCGACGACGACCTGCCAGCCCGCGCCGCGCAGCAGCGTCGCGGACTGCTCCAGCTGGGCGGTCAGCGCCGCGCGCGCCGTGGCCGACAGCCCGCGCTTGCTGCGGGCGCCGGGATCGGCCCAGCTGGCCACGTCGAGCAGGACCGCGACGTCGGCGGACGGGCCCGAGCGCGCGGCGACGAGCTCGGTGAGGTCGTCGGGGCCGACCGCGCCGAGCAGCGCGACGACCGGGCCCTCGCCCGCCACGCGGTGCAGCAGCTCCGCGGCCGGTCCCAGGCCGGTGCCGCGGCCGGGGCCGAGAGTGGCCAGCCGGTCCAGCAGCTCGCCCGGTCCCAGGGCCGCCCGCGCGGCGGGGGCGGCGCGGCCGCCGTCCGGCGCGGTGGGGGTGAGCTCGCCGGCGGTGGTGACCACGCGCAGCGCCGCCCCCCGCCGCGCCAGCGCGGTGCCGATGCTCGCCGCGGCCTCCACCAGCCACTCGAGGCTGTCCTGCGGCGGCGTCGGGTCACCGGGCGGGCCGGGGACGGCGCCGCCGGCGACCGGTCCCGGGCCGGCGGCGCGGGTGAGCAGGTGGGCGCGGGTGCGGGTGTCGAGCAGCAGCGCCGCCTGGGCGCGCCAGGGCCGCTCCTCCAGTCGGACCATGAGCTCGCCGGTGCGGGCGGTGGCCCGCCAGTGCACCTTCCGCAGGTCGTCGCCGTGCCGGTACGCGCGGGTGCTCACGTCGTCCTCGCCGTGCACCGCGATCGAGCGGCGGGCGCCCTCGCCGCCGCCTCCGTGCCCGCCGCCCGGGCCGCCGGGCCCCAGCGGCCGGACCCGCGGCACGACCACCAGCGGCGCCCCGTCGGTGCCGCTGGTGGTGCGCTGCACCAGCCCGAAGGGGTCGACCAGGCGCAGCCGCATCGGGCCGAGCCGGAACCGGCCGCGGCGGGCGCCGGCCACCCGGTACCGCATGCCCGCGGTCGCGGCGGCGGGCAGCCGCTCGACGACGAACGAGGGGGAGCGGCCGAGCTCGGGCGGCAGGTGCTCGGACAGCAGCCACAGCCGTCCCGTCCGCCGGTCGGCGTTGGTCACCTCGAGCAGCACCTCGGCGTCCTGGCCGCGCGGCACCCGAGACGGCGACACGGTGCGCCGGACGCCGACGCGGAACCGCTGCCGGGCGACGGCGACCGCCGACACCAGCGGCAGCGCGAGCACGAAGACGGCGATCTGCACCAGCGGCCGCTCGCCGAGCAGCGCGCCGAGCCCGAGCAAGGTGGCCCCCGCGGCGACCAGGCAGCGGCCGCGGAGGGTGAGCGAGGTCAGCGCCGTGCGCAACGGCCCACCCACGGCGGTCAGCGCCCGCGGAGGACGGGCACGGTGGACAGCAGGGCAGTGACCACCTGCTCGGCGGTGCGGCGCGCGGCCGCGGCGTCGGCGGTGAGCAGCAGCCGGTGGGCGAGCACCGGGACGGCCATCGCCTGCACGTCGTCGGGGAGCACGTGGTCGCGGCCGGACAGCGCCGCCGACGCGCGGGCGGTGCGCAGCAGCTGCAGCCCGGCCCGCGGGGAGGCGCCCAGCCGCAGCTCGGGGGAGCGGCGGGTGGCCTCGACCAGCGCGACGACGTAGCGGCGGATCGCGTCGGAGACGTGCAGCGACTGCACCGCCGTCACCAGCGCGCGCACCGTGCCGGCGTCGGCCACCGGCGCCAGGGAGGCGAGCGGGTCGGCGGTGCCGCGGTCGTCGAGCATGGCGACCTCGGCCTCGCGGTCGGGGTAGCCCATCGAGACCCGCGCGGTGAACCGGTCGCGCTGGGCCTCGGGGAGGGGGTAGGTGCCTTCCATCTCCACCGGGTTCTGGGTGGCCATCACCAGGAACGGCCGGGCCAGCTCGTAGCTGACGCCGTCGACGGTGACCTGCCGCTCCTCCATGCACTCCAGCAGCGCCGACTGCGTCTTGGGCGAGGCCCGGTTGATCTCGTCGGCGACGACGACGTTGGCGAAGACCGCGCCGGGCTTGAACTCGAAGGCCCGGGTCTCCTGGTCGTAGACGGCCACGCCGGTGACGTCGCTCGGCAGCAGGTCGGGGGTGAACTGGATGCGCCGCACGCTGGCGTCGATCGAGCCGGCCAGCGCCTTGGCCAACGTCGTCTTGCCGGTCCCGGGAACGTCCTCCACCAGAAGGTGGCCCTCGGCGAGTAGCACCACGAGGGCGAGGCGGACGACGTCGGGCTTGCCCTGGACGACGCGGGACACGTTGGCCGCGATCCGCGCGCCCTCCGCGGCGACGTCCACCGGCAGCCCCGCCGTCCCGCCCGCCGCACGCATGGTGTCGGTCACCCGGCCCACGGTACGTGCCCGGAGCGGTCCGCAACGTGTCCGCGCACCGCCCCACCGGGCCCCTCCCGGGTCCCCACCACGACGGCCCCCGCGACCCCTCCCGGTGGGCCGTCCCCCCACCGCGCCCCACCCGGCCGCCCCCCGCCGTCCCCGTGCCCCTGACCTGCACGCCAACGGGTGGAGCGGGTGGGTCACGACATGGTGTCGAGTGGTGTCTGGTGGGGCGTAGTGGGTTAGTGTGTGGCGCGGTGGGGAGCCAGGGCCCGTCCCGGGTCCGCGGAGGACACGAGGAGGACCACATGGGGGAGGTGATCCGGTGTTCGTCGGCAGCTTCGCCCTGCGCCTCGACGAGAAGGGCCGGCTCGCGCTCCCCGTCCGGTTCCGCGACCAGGTGGCCGACGGCATGGTGATCAAGAAGGGCCAGGAGCGCTGCGTCTACGGCCTGACCATGGCCCGGGTCGCCGAGCAGAGCCGCGCCGCCGCCAGCATGGCCCCCGCCGACACCGCCGAGGCCCGGATGCGCGCCCGCATGAGCTTCGGGTCGATGGTCGAGGTCGAGCCCGACAAGGCCGGCCGCATCACCATCCCGGCCAACCTGCGCCAGTACGCCGGCCTCGACCGCGACGTGGTCGTCGTGGGTGTCGACACCCGCTTCGAGATCTGGGACCAGGCCACGTGGGACGCCTACGTGGAGGAGCAGGAGGCGGCCTTCGCCGCCATGGAGAGCGAGGGGATGCCCACGCTGTCCTGACCCCGTCCCGCCGGTCGCCCCGACCCCCGCGCGCGCCCGTCCGCGAGCCGACTTCCCCGCGGCTCGACCGGGTGCGGCCCGAACCGTCTTCCCCGCGGCTCGGACCCCGTGCGCAGGCGGCGCTCCCCGCCGCCGGTCGGACCGGCCACCGGCATCCGGCGACCCCCGCTCCCGCGGCCGCCTCCTGACGCTCTTCCCCGGCGCCAGGCGGCACCGCGGGGGCGGGGGTCTCCCTTTCCCGGGCCACCCCGCGGGCTCCCTCCCCGGGCCCGCGGCGCCGTTCCCCGCGCGGCACGCCTGGCCGGCTCCCCCAGCCGGAGCGCCGTCCGCGCCACCATGAGACACCTGCCCTGCCCGCCCCGCCGGGCCCGACCCGCGAGGAGGACGACGTGAGCGCACCGGCCGTGCACGTCCCCGTCCTCCTCGACCGCGTCACCGACCTGCTCGGTCCGGCCTGCGCCGCCGACGGGGCCGTGCTGGTCGACGCCACCCTGGGGCTGGCCGGGCACTCGCTGGCCCTGCTCGACGCCCACCCCGGGCTGCGCCTGGTCGGGCTGGACCGCGACCCGCACGCCCGCGCCGAGGCCGCCGCCCGCATCGCCGCCGCCGGCCACACCGACCGCGTCACCCTCGTGCCCGCCGTCTTCGACGAGCTGCCCGAGGTGCTCGGGCGCCTGGGCCTGGCCGAGGTGCAGGCGGTGCTGTTCGACCTCGGCGTCTCCTCGCTGCAGCTCGACCGCGCCGACCGCGGGTTCAGCTACGCCGCCGACGGGCCGCTGGACATGCGGATGGACCCGGGCGCGCCGCGCACCGCCGCCGACGTCGTCAACACCTACTCCGCGGCCGAGCTCACCCGCGTGCTGCGGGTGTACGGGGAGGAGCGCTTCGCCTCCCGGATCGCCGCGGCGATCGTGCGCGAGCGGGCGCGCGAGCCGTTCACCCGCACCGAGCGGCTGGCCCACCTGGTGCGCGACTCCATCCCCGCCGCCACCCGCCGCACCGGCGGCAACCCGGCGAAGCGGACCTTCCAGGCGCTGCGGATCGAGGTCAACGACGAGCTCGGTGCGCTGCAGCGGGCCCTGCCCGCGGCGCTGGACGCCCTCGCCGTGGGCGGCCGGATCGCCGTCATCACCTTCCACTCGCTCGAGGACCGCATCGTGAAGCAGACCCTCGCCGCCGGTGCCACCGACCGCACGCCGCCGGAGCTGCCCGTCCGGCTGCCCGAGTACGGCCCCGTGCTGCGGCTGCTCACCCGCGGCGGCGAGGGCCCCACCGACCACGAGGTCGCCGCCAACCCGCGCGCGGCGTCGGCCCGCGTCCGCGCCGCCGAGCGCATCCGGCGGCCGGCGTGAGCACCGCCGCGCGCGCGCCGCGCGCCGAGCCGTCGGCACCGGGGGAGCGGGTCGCCCGGACCCTGCCCTCCCGCCCGCTGCGGGCGCTGCCCTCGCGGCCGGCCCGCACCCGCACCACCGGCCCCGCGCCCCGGGTGGGGACCTCCCGGACGGCGGCCCGCACCACGGCCCGCACCACGCCCCGCACCACGCCTCCCGAGCTGCGGCTGCTGCCCGGCGGCGCGGCGCGCACCCGCTCCGCGGCGGCCCGGCGCCGGGCGCCGTTCGCGCTGCTGGTCGTCGCGCTGCTGGTGCTCACCACCATCGGCCTGCTGGTGCTCAACACCTCCATCGCGGTCAACTCGCTGCGGGCCACCGAGCTGCGCAACGCCAACGCCGAGAAGGCCGAGGAGGTGCAGGAGCTGGAGCAGCAGGTCGTCTCCGGCAGCACGCCGGTGCAGCTGGCCGCGGCCGCCGTCGCCGCGGGCCTGGTCCCGGCCGGCGCGGCCGGGCACCTGGTGATCGGCGCCGACGGCAGCGCCACCCTGCGCGGGACCCCGGAGCCGGCCCCGGACCCCGCCGCGGCCGGGGACGAGGGTTGAGCGTGCTCCCGCCCGCCCGCGGTCCCGAGCCCGCCCGCCGCGCCGCCCCGCGCACCGCCGCCCGCGGCGGCCGGGGCGCGGTGCCCCGACCCGTCCCGCGCGCCGGCGGGCCCCGCGGCGCACGCGAGCCGCTGCCCCGCTCGGGCGCCTTCGTGCCGCGGCGCGCCCCGGGCAGCCGCCGGGTGGGCCGGCCGCTGCGGATGGGCGCCAAGCGGCTCCGGTGGGGGCTGGTGCTCGTCGTCGTCCCGCTGCTGCTCGTCACCGGCAAGCTGGTGCTGCTGCAGGGCGTGGACGGCGCCGACTACGCCAACGCCGCCGAGCAGGACCGGCTCGCCGAGTACCCGATCTCCGCCCTCCGTGGGGCGATCGTCGACCGCGACGGCCACCCGTTCGCCTACACCGTCGACGCCTCCCGGGTCGTCGCCGACCCCACCGTCGTCGAGGACCCCGAGCGCACCGCGCTCGCGCTCACCGCCCTGCTCGACGTGCCGGTGCCCGAGCTCACCGAGCTGCTCGGCCGCGACGGCCGCTACGTCGTCCTCGCCCGCCAGGTCTCGCCGGAGACCGTCGACGCCATCGACGCCCTGGGTCTCGCCGGCATCGTGTTCGAGGACGACCCGGTGCGGCTCTACCCGACCGGGGCCGTGGGCGGGCAGGTCGTCGGCTTCGTCGGCCGCGACGGCGACGGGCTGGCCGGGATCGAGCAGCGGTTCCAGGACGAGCTCGGCGGCACCGACGGCATGCGGCGGGTGGAGGTCGGCAGCGGCGGCCACCCGATCCCCTCGGGCATCGACGAGTCCACGCCGGCCACCGACGGCAGCACCGTCGAGCTGACCCTCGACCAGGACGTCCAGTTCACGACCGAGCAGCGGCTGGCGGAGGCCTGCTCCGACGGCGCCACCACCCGGGCCTCGGCCGTGGTGCTCGACGCGCACACCGGCCAGGTGGTCGCGATGGGCTCCTGCCCCGGCTACGACCCCTCCCAGGCCGGCAGCACCGACCCCGAGCTGCTGGGCAACCCGGCGGTGACCAGCATCTTCGAGCCCGGCTCGGTGATGAAGGCGGTGACCCTGGCCGCCGCCGTCGAGGAGGGGAAGGCCACCCCGGACCGGGTGCTGAACGTCAACGGCCACATCCAGGCCGGCGACGCCGTCGTCACCGACGCCCACGACCACGCCCCGGTCGACTGGACGGTCACCGGCATCCTCGCCAAGTCCAGCAACGTGGGCACGATCATGCTGGCCCGCGAGGTCGGCGACGCCACGCTCGAGCGCTACCTGCGCGCCTTCGGGGTGGGGGAGGAGACCGGCGTGGAGCTGCCCGGCGAGAGCGGCGGCCTCCTCGCCGCCTCCGACGAGTGGGAGGCCAGCCGGGCCGCGAACATCGCCATCGGCCAGGGCGTGTCGGTGACGACGCTGCAGATGGCCTCGGTCTTCCAGACGATCGCCAACGGCGGCGTCCGCGTCCCCCCGCGGGTGGTCGCCTCGGTGACCGCCCCCGACGGGACGACGTCGACGCCGGACGCGCCCGAGCCCACCCGCGTGGTCAGCGAGGACACCGCCGACGACCTCGCCCACATGCTCGAGGCCGTCGTCGGCCCGGGCGGCACCGCGCCGCTGGGCGAGGTGGAGGGCTACCGGGTGGCCGGCAAGACCGGGACGGCGCAGCGGGCCAACCCCGAGTGCGGCTGCTACGCGGGCGGCGGCTACGTGACGACGTTCGTCGGGTTCGCCCCCGCCGACGACCCGCAGTACGTCGTCGCCGTCGACCTCGAGCGGCCCAGCAGCTCCGCCGAGGGCGGCCAGGTCGCGGCACCCGTCTTCGCCGACGTCATGCGCTACGTGCTCACCGAGCGCGGCGTGGTGCCGTCGGGGACGCCGCGGCCGGACTTCGCGCTCACCGGCGAGGACCTCGCCGAGGCCGCGACCGGCGGTCCCGCGGGGGACTAGTCGCGCACCGCCGAGGCCGTGCGGGTGCGCGGGACGGGCCGGTGCCGACGGTAGATTGGCCAGACGTGAGCCCGACCGGAACCGGGTCGGTGCCCCGGCCTGCGGGGACCCGCCCGCTCGCCCTCAGCGCGCTGCGCGACCTCGTCGGCGACCCCGTGCAGGGCGACCCCGCCACGCCGGTGCGCGGCGTGACCCTGGCCACCCCCGAGGTGCGGCCGGGCGACCTCTACGCGGCCCTGCCCGGCGCCCGCACGCACGGCGCGCGCTTCGCGGCCGACGCCGCCGGCCGCGGCGCGGTCGCCGTCCTCACCGACCCCGCCGGCCGCGACCAGGCGGTGGCCACGGGCCTGCCGGTGTGCGTCGTCGACGCGCCGCGCGCGCTGCTCGGCGACGTCGCCGCGCGCGTCTACGGCGAGCCCGCCCGCCGGCTGCCGGTCGTCGGCATCACCGGCACCAACGGCAAGACGACGACGGCGTACCTGGTCGAGGCCGGCCTGGCCGCCGCCGGGCACGGCACCGGGCTGATCGGCACCGTGCAGACCCGCACCCGCGCCCGCGGCGCCGAGACCGCCTTCCCCAGCGTCCGCACCACGCCCGAGGCGCCCGTGCTGCACGCGCTGCTCGCCACCATGGCCGAGTCCGGCGTCGACACCGTGGTCATGGAGGTCTCCAGCCACGCGCTGGTGCAGGGCCGGGTCGGTGGCGTCCCGTTCGCCGCGGCCGGGTTCACCAACCTCAGCCAGGACCACCTCGACTTCCACCGCGACCTCGAGGACTACTTCCGGGCCAAGGCGCTGCTGTTCGACGGCCGCGCCGCCCGCGAGGTCGTCGTGGTCGACGACGGGCACGGCCGCCGCCTGGCCGGGATGCTCGGCGGGCGCGCGGTCACCGTGTCCGCCGAGGGGAACCCGGCCGACTGGACCGCCGCCGACGTCGCGCCGGCCTCCGACGGCGGCTCGGTGTTCACCCTGACCGGCCCCGGCGGCACGTGGCCCGCCCGCGTGCGGCTGCCCGGCCGGTTCAACGTCACCAACGCCGCGCTCGCCGTCGCGCTGCTCGACGCCGTCGGCGTGCCGGTGGCCGCGGCGCTGGAGGGGATCGCCACCGCCGTCGTGCCCGGGCGGATGGAGCCGGTCGACGCCGGCCAGCCCTTCACCGCGGTGGTCGACTACGCGCACACCCCCGACGCCGTCGCCTCGGCGCTCGCCGCGCTGCGCGGCGCCACGACCGGCAGGCTGGTGACCGTGCTCGGCTGTGGCGGCGACCGCGACCCCGGCAAGCGCCCCGCGATGGGCGCCGCCGCGGCGCTCGGCAGCGACCACCTCGTCGTCACCGACGACAACCCGCGCTCGGAGGACCCGGCCGCCATCCGCGCCGCCGTCCTCGCGGGCGTGCCGGCGGAGCGGCGCGGCAGCGTGGAGGAGATCGGCGACCGCCGGGCGGCCATCGCCCGCGCGGTGGAGCTGGCCCGGCCCGGGGACACCGTCCTGGTCGCCGGCAAGGGACACGAGACGGGGCAGGAGGTCGCCGGCACCGTGACGCCGTTCGACGACCGCGCGGTGCTGCGCGAGGTCCTCACCGCGGCGGCCGCCGGGGCGGCCCGCCGGTGATCGCCCTGACCCTCGCCGAGGTCGCGGAGGCCGTCGGCGCCGCGCTGACGCCCGCCGCCGACCCGGCGGCGACCGTCACCGGCGTCACCCTCGACTCCCGCACCGTCGCCGCCGGCGACCTGTTCGTCGCGGTCGCCGGCGAGCGGGTCGACGGGCACGAGTTCCTCGACGCCGCGGCCACGTCCGGCGCCGTCGCCGCGCTCACCACCCGCCCCGGCGGTCCGCTGCCGGCGCTCGTCGTCGACGACACGGTGGACGCCCTGGGCCGGCTGGCCGCCGCGGTGCACGCCCGGCTGGCCGCGGGCGGGTTGCTGACGATCGGCATCACCGGCTCCTCGGGCAAGACCTCCACCAAGGACCTGCTCGGCCAGGTGCTCGCCGCCGCCGGCCCGACGGTCAGCCCGCCCGGCTCGTTCAACAACGACATCGGCCTGCCGCTGACCGTGCTGTCCGCCGACGAGGGCACCCGCCACCTGGTGCTGGAGATGGGCGCGCGCGGCGTCGGGCACATCGCCCGGCTGTGCGCGGTCGCCCGGCCCGACGTCGGCGTGGTGCTCAACGTCGGCTCCGCCCACCTCGGCGAGTTCGGCTCGGCCGACGTCATCGCGCAGGCCAAGGGCGAGCTGGTGGAGGCGCTGCCGGAGACCGGCACCGCCGTCCTCAACGCCGACGACCCGCGGGTGGCCGGCATGGCGCCGCGCACCCGCGCCCGGGTGGTCACCACCGGCCGGTCCGACGGCGCCGACGTCCGCGCCACCGGCGTCACCCTGGACGACGCCGCCCGCGCCCGCTTCACCCTCGTCGCCGGCGGGGAGGAGCACCCGGTCGCGCTGCAGGTGGTCGGCGAGCACCAGGTGGCCAACGCGCTGTCGGCGGCGGCCGCCGCGCTCACCGCCGGCATGACCCCCGCCGCCGTGGCGCAGGCGCTGTCGGCCGCCGAGCCGCGCAGCCGCTGGCGCATGGAGGTCACCCGCCGCGCCGACGGCGTGACCGTCGTCAACGACGCCTACAACGCCAACCCCGAGTCCATGCGCGCCGCGCTGGCCGCCCTCGCCGGGCTGCCCGCGACCCGGCGGGTCGCCGTCCTCGGCGGGATGGCCGAGCTCGGCCCCGACGCCGACGCCGAGCACGAGCGGCTGGGCCGCGACGCGGTCGGCGCCGGGGTCGACCTGCTCGTCGCCGTCGGACCCGATGCGGTAGGGATGGTGTCGGGTGCCACGGCCGCCGGTGCCCGCCACGGGGAGGGCCACGGGCCGCAGGTCGCGTCCGTGCCCGACCGAGCGGCCGCTCTCGACCTGCTCTCGGAGGTGCTGGTGCCCGGTGACGTCGTGCTGGTGAAGGCCAGCCGGGCCCACGGGCTGGAGGTCCTGGCCGACGGCCTGCTGACCGCCGGGGCAGGCGCGTGAAGTCCGTCCTCATCGCCGCGGCCTTCGGGCTGTTCATCTCGATCCTGTGCACCCCGCTGGCGGTGCGGGCCTTCCGCCGGCGCGGGTTCGGGCAGGAGATCCGCGACGACGGCCCCGAGAGCCACCTGTCGAAGAAGGGCACGCCCACCATGGGCGGCACCGTCATCGTCGGGGCGACGGTCGGCGGCTACCTGATCTCCCACCTGTTCCTCATCGGGCAGCCCAACCGCGGGGTGACCGCCAGCGGCCTGCTGGTGCTGTTCCTCATGGTGGGCCTGGGCACCGTCGGGTTCCTCGACGACTACCTGAAGATCCGCTTCCGGCGCAGCCTCGGGCTCAACAAGACCTCGAAGCTGGTCGGGCAGCTGGTGGTCGGCGTCGCGTTCGCGGTGCTCGCGATCAACTTCCCGGACGAGGCCGGGGTCACCCCGGCGTCGGAGTTCGTCTCCTTCGTCCGCGACATCGACCCGCTGTTCCTCGGCTCGGTCGGCTTCGTGGTCCTCGCCTACCTGTTCATCGCCGGGTTCTCCAACGCGGTGAACCTGACCGACGGCCTGGACGGGCTGGCGGCCGGCTGCTCGGCGATGGTCTGCGGCGCCTACACGATCATCTCGTTCTGGCAGTTCACCCACGACTGCTCCGGCGAGCTGGTCGACGGCTGCTACCAGGTGCGCGACCCGCTCGACGTCACGCTGGTCGCCGCCGCCGGGCTCGGCGCGTGCCTGGGCTTCCTGTGGTGGAACACCAGCCCGGCGCGGATCTTCATGGGCGACACCGGGTCGCTGGCCCTCGGCGGCCTGCTCGCGGGCCTGGCCGTGGTCACCCGCACCGAGCTGCTGCTCATCGTCCTCGGCGGCCTGTTCGTCGCGGTGACGCTGTCGGTGGTCATCCAGGTGGCCTTCTTCCGCGCCACCCGGCGCCGGGTGTTCCGGATGGCCCCGCTGCACCACCACTTCGAGCTCGCCGGGTGGGCGGAGAACACCGTCATCGTGCGGTTCTGGCTGGTGACCGGGATGGCCGTGGCCTTCGGGCTCGGCCTGTTCTACGCCGACTGGCTCTCCGTCACCGGGCTGTGAGAAAGGACCCCCTCGCCCCCCACGCCTCGCACGCCCGGCGCGGGCCCCTGCGAGGGGGCCGCTCCGGCACCTCACCGCGGGGCCCGGTCCGCGGCGACCGGACGCGACACGCGCCGTCGGTGCTCCTGCTGCGCGGGCGCAGCGGCGACGATGGCGGGATGGACGGCCGGAGCGAGTCCACCCGCCCCCGGCGCACGGCCCGCCGGGTGCCCGCGGCCGCGGCGCGCCGGCGCCTGCGCGGGCCGGCCTGGCTCGACGGGCCGATGACCAGCTGCCACCTGGTGATCGGCGCGGCCGGGCTGCTGCTGGCCATCGGGCTGGTCATGGTCTTCTCCGCCTCCGCGATCGAGGCCGCGCTGGCCGACCAGCCGGCCTGGCGCCCGGGCGTGGACCAGCTGCTGTTCGCCGCGCTCGGCCTGGTCGCCCTCGGCGTCGCGGTGCGGCTGCCGGCCGGGCTGGTGCGGCGCTGGTCGCCGGTCGCGCTCCTGGTCGTCGTCGTGCTGCTGGTGGCCGTGCTGGTCCCCGGCATCGGCGTGGAGTACAACGGCTCGCGGGCGTGGATCAGCCTCGGGTTCACCGACTTCCAGCCCTCCGAGCTGTCCAAGCTCGTCGTCTCCCTGTGGGGGGCGCACGTGCTGGCCGTGCACGGGCGGCACCTCACGGTGAAGACGCTGCTGCTCCCGCTGCTGCCGGTCTTCGGCCTGCTGTCCCTGCTCCTCATGCTCGAGCCGGACTTCGGCGCCGTGATCAGCCTGCTGCTCGTGGTCTCGGGCCTGCTCTACGCCGGGGGCATGCCCTGGCGGCTGTGGGCGGTGGGCGGCGCGACCGTGGTCACCGGCGTGGTGCTGATGGTCCTGGCCGAGCCGTACCGGATGGAGCGGATCACCGCGTTCCTCCACCCCTTCGACGACCCCACCGACACCGGCTTCCAGGCCATCCGCGGCTTCTACGCGCTGGCCAACGGCGGCCTGTGGGGGGTGGGCCTGGGCAACAGCGCCATGAAGTGGAACCTGCTGCCCGAGGCCGAGTCGGACTACATCTTCGCGATCATCGGCGAGGAGCTCGGCTTCCTCGGCTGCCTGGTCGTGATCACCCTCTACGCGGTGCTGGCCTACGCCGGCTTCCGCATCGCCCGCCGCGCCACCGACCGCTTCGTGTCGCTGGCCAGCGTGGCGATCACCGTCTGGCTGGTCGGCCAGGCGGCCCTGAACATGGGCTACGTGGTGGGCCTGCTCCCGGTCACCGGGGTCACGCTGCCGCTGGTCTCCGCCGGTGGCACCTCGCTGGTGCTCACCCTCTTCATCGTGGGACTCCTCATCCGCTTCGCCCGATCCGAGCCCGACGCCATCGAGCACCTGCGCCGCACCCCCCGCGGCCGCCTCGCCCGCTGGCTGCTGCCCGTCCCCGCCCACGCCGTCGACCCGGTCCGGCCGCCCCGGTCCCGGCCCGAGCGCGCGCCCCGCCCGGTGCCCCGCCGCCCGGTGGAGGCCCACCCCGTGCGCCGGCCCGCCGAGGACCGCCCGGCCGAGCGCCGGGTGCCGCCCCCGCCGGCGCGCCGCCCCGACCGCGACCGGGTGCCCGCCCGGCCCGCCGACCGCGGCCCCGTGCGCCCGGCCGACCGCCCGGTGCGCCCCGCCGACCGCCCGGGACGGTCCCGGTGAGCGCGCCGTCGGTCGTCCTCGCCGGCGGCGGCACCGGCGGGCACATCGAGCCGATGCTGGCCCTGGCCGACGCCCTGCGGCGGCGGGACCCCGGCCTGCGGGTCACCTGCCTGGGCACGGCCCGCGGCATGGAGACCCGGCTGGTGCCCGCGCGCGGCTACGACCTGCGGCTGATCCCGCCGGTCCCGCTGCCGCGCAAGCCCACCCTGGACCTGCTGCGCGTGCCCGGCCGGGTGCGCCGCTCGGTCCGCGACACCCGTGCGCTGCTCGACGAGCTCGCCGCCGACGTCGTCGTCGGGTTCGGCGGGTACGTCGCGCTGCCGGCCTACCTGGCCGCGCGACGCGCGGGTGTGCCGGTGGTCGTGCACGAGCAGAACGCGCTGCCCGGGCTGGCCAACCGGATCGGCGCGCGGATCGCCGCCCGGGTGGCGGTGACCGTGCCCGGCACGCCGCTGCACCGCGGCGAGCACGTCGGCATGCCGCTGCGGACGGCGATCAGCGGCCTGGACCGCGCCGCCCGCCGCGCCGAGGCGCGCGCCGCCTTCGGCCTGGACGCCGACCGGCCCACGCTGCTGGTGTTCGGCGGCTCGCAGGGCGCGGCCTCGCTCAACCGGGCGGCGGTCGCCGCGGCCGACGCGCTCACCGCCGCCGGGGTGCAGGTGCTGCACGCCCGCGGCCCGAAGAACACCGACGTCGAGGTGCCGCCGCGGCCGGCCGGCGCCGCGCCCTACGTCGTCGTCGACTACCTGGAGCGGATGGACCTCGCCTACGCCGCCGCGGACCTGGCGCTGTGCCGCTCGGGCGCGGTCACCGTGGCCGAGCTGTCCGCGGTCGGGCTGCCCGCGGCGTTCGTGCCGCTGCCCATCGGCAACGGCGAGCAGCGGCGCAACGCCCTGCCGGTGGTCGAGGCCGGCGGCGGGCTCCTGGTCGACGACGCCGACCTCTCGCCCGCCTGGATCGAGGCGACCCTGCTGCCCCTGCTCACCGACCCCGCGGCGCTGTCGGGGTACGCCGCGCACGCCGCCGCGGCCGGGGTCCCCGACGCGGACGAGCGGCTGGCCGACATCGTCCTGGAGGTGGCGACCGGTGACCGCTGACGCGACCGCCGCGTGGACCGGGCCGGTGCCCTCGCTGGAGCAGCTCGGCGCGGTGCACTTCATCGGCATCGGCGGCGCCGGCATGAGCGGCATCGCCCGCATCCTGCTGGCCCGCGGGGTGCCCGTCTCCGGCAGCGACCGGCGCGACACCCCGACCCTGCTGGCGCTGCGGGCCCTCGGCGCCCGGGTGGAGGTCGGGCACGACGCCGCGCACCTCGGCGACGCCGACAGCGTCGTCGTCTCCTCCGCGATCCGGGAGGACAACCCGGAGCTGGCCGCCGCACGCGCCCGCGGGCTGCCGGTGCTGCCGCGCGCGGTGGCGCTGGCCGCGGTGATGGCCGGGCGGCGCAGCGTCGCCGTCGCCGGCACCCACGGCAAGACCTCGACCACCTCGATGCTCACCGTCGCCGTGCAGGCCTGCGGCGTCGACGCGTCGTTCGCCATCGGCGGCACGCTCAACGAGTCGGGCAGCAACGCGCACGCGGGGGAGGGCGACGTCTTCGTCGCCGAGGCCGACGAGAGCGACCGTTCGTTCCTGCTGCTGGCCCCGCACGGCGCGATCGTCACCAACGTCGAGGCCGACCACCTGGACAACTACGGCGACCTCGCCGCGGTCGAGGCGGCCTTCGACCGGTTCCTCGGCACGGTGGACCCCGCCGGGTTCGTCGTCCTGTGCGCCGACGACCCCGGCTCGGCCCGGCTGCGCGGCGTCCCGACGCCGGCCCGGGTGCGCACCTACGGCACCACCGAGGACGCCGACCTGCGGATCGTCGACCTCGACGTCGGCCCCGACGCCACGAGCTGGACCGCGGTCCTCGACGGCGCGGTGCTCGGCCGGGTCCGGATCCGGGTGCCCGGCGAGCACATGGCCCGCAACAGCGCCGCCGCGCTGCTGGCCGGCCTCGAGCTCGGCCTGCCCGCCGACGGACTGGTCACCGGGCTCGAGCGCTTCGGCGGGGTGCACCGCCGCTTCGAGCTCAAGGGCGTCGCCGCGGGCGTCCGGGTCTACGACGACTACGCCCACCACCCGACCGAGGTGACCGCCCAGCTGCACGCCGCCCGCGCGGTGGCGGGGGAGGGGAGGGTGGTCGTGGCCTTCCAGCCGCACCTGTACAGCCGCACCCGCGAGTTCGCCGGCGCCTTCGGCGAGGCCCTGGGCCTGGCCGACGAGGTGGTGGTGATGGACGTCTACGGCGCCCGGGAGGACCCGGTGCCCGGCGTCACCGGCGCGCTGGTCGCCGACGCCGTGCCGCTGCCGCCCGACCGGGTGGCCTTCGAGCCGTCCTGGTCGGCGGCCGCCCCGGCGCTCGCCGACCGCGCCCGCCCCGGCGACGTGGTCATCACCATGGGCGCCGGCAACGTCTCGATGCTCGGCCCCGAGGTGCTCACCGCCCTCGGTGGCGGGGCCGCCGGCGCGGAGGGTGCGGCGCGGTGAGCCGCACCGGCCTGACGACCGCCGACCGGGAGCGCGGGGTCCCGGCCGAGGTCGCCCGGCCGGCCCGCCGCCGACGCCGGCGGGACAGCCCGGCCGACCGGCGCCGCCGTCGCGTCGTGGGAGCCGCGGTCGCGCTCGTGCTCGCCGTCGCGGCGGGCTGGGCCGTGTGGGCCAGCCCGCTGCTGGCCGTGCGGACCGTCCGCGTCGACGGCGCCACCACGCTCACCGCCGAGCAGGTGCGCACCGCCGCGGGCGTCCAGGAGGGCACGCCGCTGCTGCGGGTCGACACCGACGCCGCCGCCGCGCGGGTGGCCCGGCTGCCGCAGGTGGCCGACGTCACGGTCACCCGCGGCTGGCCGCGCAGCGTCGTGGTGACCGTGGTCGAGCGGCGGCCGGTCGCCGTCGTCGAGCAGGCCGGCACGCGCTCCCTGGTCGACCGCGACGGTGTGCCGTTCGACACCGTCACCGGCGAGGTGCCCGACGGCGTCGTCCCGCTCGACGTCGCCACGCCCGGCCCGGACGACCCGGCCACCCGCGCCGCGCTCGGCGCGCTCGTGTCGCTGCCGGCCGACGTCCGCGGGCGGGTCACCGGCGTGCAGGCCACCACCGGCGAGGACGTGACGCTCGCCCTCGCCGACGGCACCACCGTCGTCTGGGGCGGCGCGGACGGCGCCGACACGAAGGCCGCGGCGCTGGTCGCGCTGCTGGACCAGGTCGCGTCCGGGGTGATCGAGCCGGCGACGACGATCGACGTCAGCTCGCCGCGCGCCGTCGTCCTGCGCTGAGCCGGCGGACCGCTCGCGCTCCGTGTGCGGCCGTTCGCGGACGGCAGCCGGAGCGGCGCGCCGCCGACACGCCGGTCCTCGCGACACGCCCGACACGCTGCACGGGTCAGATTCACCTCCGTGCCGCCGCCGTCCCGGGTCTCGACCTCGGGATGAGGCCTGCGACAGGCGGGTCGTCACCGACCGTGGTGCAGTTGTGACACCCGGGTCGCCAGGTGACGGTGGGGTGTCGACCTGGCGACACGCCGGGCCGGGGAGGGTGCTTGTAGCGCCCGACGCGGCCCACCTAACTTCGTCCGCGTCGACCCAGTTGACATAACACTAAGTCTGTACTTGAGGATGAGGGTCGAGGTCGGGAGCCCCACATGACACCTCCGCACAACTACCTCGCGGTCATCAAGGTCGTCGGCATCGGCGGCGGCGGTGTGAACGCGGTCAACCGGATGATCGAGGTCGGTCTGAAGGGGGTGGAGTTCATCGCCATCAACACCGACGCCCAGGCGCTGTTGATGAGCGACGCCGACGTCAAGCTCGACGTCGGCCGCGAGCTCACCCGCGGCCTCGGCGCCGGCGCGCAGCCCGACGTCGGCCGCCAGGCCGCCGAGGACCACCGCGAGGAGATCGAGGAGGTGCTCAAGGGCGCCGACATGGTCTTCGTGACCGCCGGCGAGGGCGGCGGCACCGGCACCGGCGGTGCGCCGGTGGTCGCCTCGATCGCCCGCAAGCTCGGCGCGCTCACCATCGGCGTGGTCACCCGGCCGTTCTCCTTCGAGGGCAAGCGCCGCGCGGTCCAGGCCGAGTCGGGGATCGAGGAGCTGCGCAACGAGTGCGACACGCTCATCGTCATCCCCAACGACCGGCTGCTGCAGCTCGGCGACCGCAACGTCAGCGTGATGGACGCCTTCCGCACCGCCGACCAGGTGCTCCTCTCCGGTGTCCAGGGCATCACCGACCTGATCACCACCCCCGGCCTGATCAACCTCGACTTCGCCGACGTCAAGTCGGTCATGTCCGGCGCCGGGTCGGCGCTCATGGGCATCGGCAGCGCCCGCGGGGACAACCGCGCGCTGCTCGCCGCGGAGCAGGCCATCGCCAGCCCGCTGCTGGAGGCCTCGATGGAGGGCGCCCACGGCGTCCTGCTCTCGATCTCCGGCGGCTCCGACCTCGGCCTGTTCGAGATCAACGAGGCCGCCTCGCTGGTCTCCGACGCCGCCCACGCCGACGCCAACATCATCTTCGGTGCGGTCATCGACGACGCCCTGGGCGACGAGGTCCGCGTGACCGTCATCGCCGCGGGCTTCGACGGCGGCCGGCCCTCCGCCCGCAAGGACGCCGCCGTCGCGGCCACGCCGGCCCCCGCCCCGGCCGCCCCGCCGGCGCCGAGCCGATTCGGCGGCAGCCCGCCGCCGGTGGCGTCGGCCGCGCCGCGGGCGACGGGGGAGCGCCTGGTCCCGTCGGCGCCCGCGGTCGCCCCGGTGCCCGTCAGCCCGGCCCCGGTCCGTCCGGCCCCGCCGGCCGGCGGGGGGATCACCGTCCCGCCGCTGCCGCCGGTGCAGAACGCCGCGGCTGCCGCCGCGGGCCGCCGGCCGCTGGGCAACGAGGACTTCGAGGAGGAGCTCGACATCCCGGAGTTCCTGCGTCAGTGAGGGAGGAGTCCAACTCCTCGGCCCCCTCGCAGGGGCCCGCCGGGAGCGTGCGAGCGGTGGGGGGCGAGGGGGTCCTTCGTCCGCCGGCGGTGCGACCCCGCCGGGTCGTCACCGACCGGCGGGGCGGCCGCTCGCACGCGCCCTACGACTCGTTCAACCTCGGCGGCCACGTCGGCGACGACCCGGCCGACGTCGCCGCCAACCGGGAGCGGCTCGCCCGCGAGCTGGGCGTGCCCGGCGACCGGCTGGTGTGGATGGACCAGGTCCACGGCACCGGCGTCGCGATCGTCGACGGCCCGGCCGACCGGCCGCTGCCGGCGACCGACGCCCTGGTGACCCGCACCCCCGGCCTGGTGCTGTGCGTGCTGGTCGCCGACTGCGTGCCGGTGCTGCTGGCCGACCCGGTCGCCGGCGTCGTCGCCGCCGTCCACGCCGGCCGGGAGGGGGTCCGGCAGGGCGTCGTCCCGGCCACCCTGGCGGCCATGGCCCGGCTGGGCAGCCGCCCGGCCGACACCACCGCGCTGCTCGGCCCGGCCGTCTGCGGCGCCTGCTACGAGGTCCCCCGGGAGATGCAGGCGCAGGTGGCCCGGGTGGCGCCCGCGGCCGCCGTGCGCACCCGCAGGGGCACGCCGGGGCTCGACCTGCGCGCCGGGCTCGCCGAGCTGCTCGGCCGCGCGGGACTGGCCCAGGTGGTGCACGACCCGCGCTGCACCGTCGAGGACCGGCGGCTGTACAGCCACCGCCGCGACGGCGTCACCGGCCGCCAGGCCGGCGTCACCTGGCTCGGCTGACGGTCGCGGCCGCGCGGGATGATCGTCCCGTGACCACCCCGGCCGACCGTCTGCGCGCCGTCCGCGAGCGCATCGCCGCCGCCGCCCGCGCCGCCGGGCGCGACCCCGCCTCGGTGGCGCTGGTGGCCGTGAGCAAGACGCGGACGGCCGGCGACGTCCGCGAGCTCGCCGCGCTCGGCCAGGCGGCGTTCGGCGAGAACCGCGCCCAAGAGCTCACCGCGAAGGCGGCCGACCTCGCCGACCTGCCGCTCGAGTGGCACTTCGTCGGCCAGCTGCAGCGCAACAAGGCCGCAGTCGTCGCCCGCACCGGCGCCGTCGTCCACTCCGTCGACCGGCTGCCGCTGGCCCGGGCCCTCGCCCGCGCGGGGGAGGAGGCCGGCCGGCCGGTGGAGGTCTTCGTGCAGGTCGACCTCGGCGGGGCGCCCGGGGAGATCGCCGAGCGCGGCGGCGCCGCCCCGGACGACGTGCCGGCCCTCGCCGACGCCGTCGCCGGCCTGCCCGGCCTGCGGCTGCGCGGCCTCATGGCCGTCGCCCCGCGGGACGAGGAACCCGGCCCCGCCTTCGCCCGGCTGGCCGCCCTCGCCGACCGCGTGCGCGCCGACCACCCCGGCGCCGCGGAGCTGTCCGCCGGCATGAGCGGCGACCTCGAGGAGGCGATCGCGGCCGGCGCCACGCTCGTGCGTGTCGGAACCGCGCTCTTCGGTCCCCGGCCCATACCCTCGCCCGCAGTCACACCAGTCACAGGGGTCCCACCCGGGACGCCGGAGGAGGTCGTCTGATGGCCGGTGCCATGCGGAAGATGGGCATCTACCTCGGACTCGTCGAGGACGACGACGCCCGCGCCTACGGGCGCTACGACGCCCGCCAGCCCGACCACCACGACCGGTACGACGACGGCCGCTACGACGAGGGCCGCTATGACGAGGGCCGCTACGACGAGGGCCGCTACGACGAGGGCCGCTACGACGACGGCCGGTACGACGAGGGGCGCTACGACGGCGCCCGCTACGACTCCGGGCGCCTGGAGGCCCCGCGGCTGGACGCGGGCCGGTACGACTCGGGCCGCTACGACGAGCGCCGCTACGACCGGTTCGACGACTCCTACCCCGGTGACCGCGCCGACGAGGGCCGCCGTCCCGCCGGCGACCGGCTCGACGGCGACCGCTTCGACGACCACCACCCCGGCGACCGTGCCGACGAGGACCGCCCCGGCCCGCGCGTCGCCGCGCCGGCCGCGTCCGAGCCCGCTCCCCTCCGCCGCGCGGGCGCGACCCGTCTCGGCCTGGCGCAGCAGCCGCCGTCGGCCCCCGCCGCGACCCCGGCCGCGGCCTCGGGCCCGTCCCGGCTGGGCTCGGTGAGCGGCGGCACCGGGGGCGCGGCCGCCGGCCTGGCCGCCCGCGAGCCGGTCGCCGCGCCGGAGCCGGCGCCCGTGGCGCAGCCCTACCGGATCACCGCGCTGCACCCGAAGACCTACAACGAGGCCCGCGCGATCGGCGAGGCGTTCCGCGAGGGCAGCCCGGTCATCATGAACCTGACCGAGCTCGACCACGCCGACGCGCGGCGACTGGTGGACTTCGCTGCAGGGCTCGTCTTCGGACTGCGCGGTAGCATCGAGCCCGTCACGGCCAAGGTGTTCCTGCTCAGCCCGCGGGACGTCGACGTGACGGCCGAGGACAAGGCCAAGATCCGCGAGAGCGGGTCCTTCCCCGAGTCCTGAGCCGTCGGCCGGGGCGCGGAGGGCAGGCAGAGACGGCACCGCAGGTGCCCCGGGACGAGCGAGGACAGTGGCTCTCTTCTGGCAGATCGTGTCGTCGATCCTGCTCGTCTTCCTGATCCTGCTGTTCGCGCGTTTCGTCGTGGACTGGGTGATGGTGCTGGCGCGCAGCTGGCGCCCGTCCGGCTTCGTCGCCGCGGGCCTGGAGGTCGTGTACGCGACCACCGACCCGCCGCTCAAGGCGATCCGGAAGGTGATCCCGCCCCTGAACCTGGGGTCCATCCGCCTGGACCTCGCGTTCATGGTGTTATTGATCGCCGTCTACATCCTGCGGAGCATCACGTCCGGTCTCGCCCTCACCGCGTGACCGACGTGCGCGCGCCCCGCGCGTGATCCGACAGAACCCGTATCCGCCGTCCGACCCGAGGTGAGCCCCTTGCCACTCACGCCAGCCGACGTGCACAACGTCGTCTTCAAGAAGCCGCCGATCGGTAAGCGTGGCTACGACGAGGACGAGGTCGACGCGTTCCTCGACGTGGTGGAGGCCGAGCTCGCCCGCCTCATCGAGGAGAACAACGAGCTGCGCGCGGGCTCGGGCACCGGCCGGGTCGCCGCCCAGCCGGTCGCCCCGGAGCCGGCCCCGGCTCCCGCCCCGGTCCCGCCGCCGGCGGCGCGCGAGGACGACACCACGCGCGCGTCCCGGATGCTGGCGCTGGCGTCGGAGACCGCCGACCGCTACGTCAACGAGGCCAAGGCCCAGGCCGACCAGATGGTCGCCGGCGCCAAGACCCAGAGCGACCGGATGGTCGCCGAGGCCCGCGCCAAGAGCGAGCAGATGGTCAACGAGGCGCGGCAGCGCGCCGAGTCGATGGTCAACGACGCCCGCACCCGCGCCGACACGATGGAGCGCGAGGCGCGCGCCAAGGCCGCCGCCCTCGACCAGGACGCCGAGCGCCGGCACCGCGAGGTCATGGGCCCCCTCGAGGAGAAGCGGCAGAACCTCGAGCGCAAGATCGAGGAGCTGCGGACCTTCGAGCGCGAGTACCGCACCCGGTTCCGGTCCTACCTCGAGTCGCACCTGCGCGACCTCGACGCCCGCGGCTCCGCCGAGCCGTCGTCGGCCAGCCGGCAGACGCAGCACGCGCCCGCCTGACAGCACCCGCACAGGGCCCCCGGACCACCGGTCCGGGGGCCCTGTGGCGTCCCGGGGCCGGTCCGCGCGGGCGACGGCGCCGGGGACGCGGAGGGCCCCGGACGTCGCGTCCGGGGCCCTCCGCCCGCCTGCACCCCGCTGCCGGCGCGGGGACCTCCGTCAGCCCTTGACGCTCCCGGCCAGCAGGCCCCGCACGAAGTAGCGCTGGAGGCCCAGGAACACCGCCAGCGGCAGCACGATGGAGACGAACGCCCCCGCCGCGAGCAGGTACCAGTCCGAGCCGCGGGTTCCGGCGAGCTCGGCGACCCGCACGGTCAGCGGCACGACGTCGGGCGCGCCACCGGCGAAGGTCAGCGCGACGAGCAGGTCGTTCCACACCCAGAGGAACTGGAAGACGGCGAACGCCGCGATGGCCGGCGTCAGCAGCGGCAGCAGCACCTGGAAGAAGATCTTCACGTGGCCGGCGCCGTCCATCCGGGCGGCCTCCACCAGGGAGGGCGGGATCTCCTTCATGAAGTTGTGCAGCAGGAAGACCGCCAGCGGCAGCGCGAAGATCGAGTGCGACAGCCAGATGGTCCAGAAGGAACCGGCCAGCCCGGTGTCCACGTAGAGGCTCAGCAGCGGGATGAGCGTCACCTGGATCGGCACGACCTGCAGGGCGAACACGGCGACGAACAGGATGTTGCGTCCCCGGAACGGGATCCACGCGAACGCGTAGGCCGCCAGCAGCGCCAGCGAGATCGGGATGACGACCGCCGGCAGCGTGATCACCAGCGAGTTCACGAACAGCGAGGCGAAGTTCGTCCCGCCGCCGTAGAGGACCTCGTTGTAGTTGTCGACGGTGAACGTCGGGTCGGTGAACACCGTCCACCAGCCGGAGCGGCGGATGTCGAGCTCCGGCCGGAAGGAGGTGATGAGCAGGCCGAGGGTCGGCACCGTCCACAGCACCGCGATGACCAGCGCGATGACCGACGCCGCGGGCGAGCTGAGCTTCGTCCGGGCGGCGACCGCGCGGCGCTCGGCCCGGGTGAGCCGGCGCTCGTCGGCGGGGACGGGCGCCATGACCGGGGTGGTCGTGGTCATCGGATCTCCTCGGCGAGACGCAGCTGTCGGACGTTGTAGGCGATGATCGGGACGACCAGCACGAACAGCAGGACGGCGAGGGCCGCGCCCAGACCGACGTTGAACTGGCGGAAGGCCTGCGTGTAGAACTCGTTGGCCACGACGCTGGTGCCGAACTGGCCACCGGTCATCGTCCGCACCACGTCGAAGACCTTCAGCGTCACGATCGCGACCGTCGTCAGCACCACCACCAGGGCGGGCCGGATGCTGGGCACGGTGACGTAGCGGAACATCTGGAAGCCGCTGACGCCGTCGAGGCGCGCGGCCTCGACGATGTCGTCGGGGATGGCCTTGATGGCCGCCGACAGCACGGTCATGGCGAAGCCGGCCTGGATCCAGATCATCACGACGATCAGGTAGAAGGTGTTCGACGGCGCGTCGAGCAGGAACTGCCGCGGCTCGATGCCGACCATGACCAGCAGCTGGTTGAGCAGGCCGATCTGGTTCACGCCGGGCTGGTCGGGGCGGTACTCGTAGACGAACTTCCAGATGACGCCGGCGCCCACCATCGAGATCGCCATCGGGAGGAACACCAGCGCCTTGGCCAGGCCCTCGAACCGCGTGCGGTCGACCAGGTAGGCGTAGACCAGCCCGAGGCCGGTGGTCACCAGCGGGACGAGGACGACCCACAGGAGCGTGTTGAGCAGCACGGTCTGGAAGTTGTCCTCGGTGAAGACCGTGACGTAGTTGTCCAGCCCGACGAACTCCGAGCCGTCCCGGTCGTAGAACGACCCGCGGATGGTGTCGAGGGCGGGGTAGACCAGGCCCACCGCGAGCAGCAGGAGCGTCGGGCCGACGAAGCCGGCCGCGACGACCCAGTTCGGCACCCGCCGGGGCCGGTCGACGGCGAACAGGATCGCCGCCATCACGGCGGCGAACAGGAGGATGGCGACCACCATCAGGGCGATCTTGTGCCCCGTGGTGCTCGCGTCGAGGAACCACTGCACGGCTGACGACCTCTCTCCGGCAACGGAAGGCCGGGGGGACCGCAGCCGTGGCTGCGGTCCCCCCGGTCTCCAGGGATGGGTACGGCGGTCCCGTCAGCCGGCGGCTGCCGGGACCGCGGGGATCAGGCCGTCGGCCAGGCGTTCTCGACGTCGGTGAGGACCTGCTGGGTCGGCTTGTCGGACGCGATCCAGTTGGTCAGCTCGGTCCACAGCGCACCGGCACCGATCTCACCGGGCATCAGGTCCGACCCGTCGAAGCGGAAGACGGCGTCCGGGTTCTGGAACTGCTCGGCGGCCAGCTGGTCGATCGGCGAGACGAGGTTCTCGACGTCGAGGCCGGTGTTGGCGCTGACCCAGCCGGGGCCGGAGACCTGGGCCTTGACGTTGGCCCAGTCCGCCGAGGACAGGTAGGTCTGGAACGCCTGGGTCGCCGGGTCGTCGTTGAACGCCGCGGTGAACTCGCCACCGCCGAGCACGGGGGCCGCACCGTCGCCCTCGATGGCCGGCAGCGGGAAGGCGAAGACGTCGCCGTCCTCGGCGACCTCGGTGCCCTCGGGCCAGTTGGCCTGGTAGAAGGACGCCTGGCGGTGCATCCAGCAGCTGCCGTCGAGGATGGGCAGGCCCGCGTCGCCGAACTCGGTGGAGGCGATGGACTGCACCTCGCCGAGGCCGCCGTTGACGTAGGCGGGGTTCTTCAGGATGCCGCCGACGGTGTCCAGCGCCTCGACGATCTGCGGGTCGTCGAACGGGATCTCGTGGGCGACCCACTGGTCGTAGACGTCGGGACCCGCGGTGCGCAGGACGACGTCCTCCAGCCAGTCGGTGGCCGGCCAGCCGGTCGCGTCACCGGAGCCGATGCCGGCGCACCAGGGCTTGGCGCCGGAGGCGGCGATCTCGTCGGAGAGCGCGACCATCTCGTCCCAGGTCGTCGGGACCTCGTAGCCGGCGTCCTCGAACGCCGACGGGGAGTACCAGACGAAGGACTTGGCGTTGGCGCCCAGCGGAGCCGCGTAGAAGGTGCCGTCGACGGTGCCGTAGGCCTTCCAGCTCTCGTCCCAGTACTCGTCGACGTTCGCCTCGACCTGCTGCGGGGCCGGGACGACGGCGCCGGTGCCGACGAGCGTCGCCAGCAGACCCGGCTGCGGGATGAAGGCGATGTCGGGGGCGTTGCCGCTCTGGACGCGGACGACGAGCTGCGCCTCGAACTCGCGCGAGCCCTCGTACTGCACGTCGATCCCCGTGCACTCCTCGAACGGCACGTAGGAGTCGATGTGGGGCTGGTCCTCGGGGTCGACGATCGACGTGTAGACGCTCACCGTCTCGCCCTCGACGTCGCCGAACTCCTCGTACGGAGCGCAGTCGATCGTCAGGTCGGAGGCCGCCGCCGTCCCGCCGCCGCCCCCGCTGGTCTCACTTGCGCCGCAGCCGGCGAGCACCAGTGCCACGCCCAGGCCGCCGGCCAGCGCACCCTTGCGCCGGCCTGTCGCGCGCATCGTCATGTACGTCCCTTCAGGGTCCCCGCGGTCGTCGACCGCGGCGTGTGGTCACGTGCGAACGGGCCGGTCAGCTGCCGGCCCGTCTGGTACGCCGGGGGACCATAACCTCGCGGCCGACGCCGTCCGGTCACGTTGCCGAAACCGTTATGCAACGCGTGCCCCGTCCGGGGGAGGAGACCCCGGTCACGCTCCGCGCAGGTCACGGGCCGGTCACGGTCGGCGGCCCGGACGGGTGCCGCCCGGGCGGGGCGCTGGTCCCCGGCGAACGCTGCGTGTCACAGTGGGCGCGCTCTGCACCGGCGCAGAAGGGATGCTGAACGAACGCCATGGCCGCCATCACCTACGACCGGGCCACGCTCGTGTACCCGGGGGCGACCCGCCCGTCGGTCGACGCGCTCGACCTGTCCATCGCCGACGGCGAGTTCCTCGTCCTGGTCGGCCCGTCGGGCTGCGGCAAGTCCACGTCGCTGCGGATGCTGGCCGGCCTCGAGGACGTCACCGACGGGTCGATCCGCATCGGCGACCGGGACGTCACCCACCTCCCGCCCAAGGAGCGGGACATCGCGATGGTCTTCCAGAACTACGCGCTGTACCCGCACATGACGGTGGCCGACAACATGGCCTTCGCGCTCAAGATCGCCGGCATGTCCAAGGAGGACCGGCTGACCCGGGTGCGCGAGGCGGCCCGGCTGCTCGACCTGGAGCAGTACCTCGACCGCAAGCCCAAGGCGCTCTCGGGCGGCCAGCGGCAGCGGGTGGCCATGGGCCGGGCGATCGTGCGCAACCCGCAGGTCTTCCTCATGGACGAGCCGCTGTCCAACCTCGACGCCAAGCTCCGCGTGCAGACCCGCACCGAGATCGCCGCCCTGCAGCGCCGGCTCGGGACGACGACGGTCTACGTCACCCACGACCAGGTCGAGGCCATGACCATGGGCGACCGGGTCGTGGTCCTCAAGGAGGGCGTCCTCCAGCAGGTGGACACCCCGCGCGCGCTCTACGACCGGCCGGTCAACGAGTTCGTCGCCGGTTTCATCGGCTCCCCGGCGATGAACCTCGTCACCGTGCCGCTGCGCGAGGGGGGCGCCGTCCTCGGCGGCCACCCGGTGCCGCTCTCCCGCTCGGTGCTCGACGTCCTCGCCCAGGACGGCGAGGGGACCGCCACGCTCGGCTTCCGGCCCGAGGCCGTCCAGTTCGTCGGGACCGGGGAGGGGTTCCCGGTCGAGGTCCAGGTGGTGGAGGAGCTCGGCTCGGACGCCTTCGCCTACGGACGGCTCGGGGCCGCGGGCGGCATCGAGGGCGCGGAGGGCACCGAGCGACCCCTGGTGCTGCGGGCCGACGCGCGCCGGCCCCCGGCCAAGGGCGAGGTCGTGCACGTGGCGATCCGCCCCGGCGAGGCGCACGTCTTCTCCGCCCTGACCGGACGGCGGATCGGCCATGCCGGGGACTGACCGGCGCCCGGCGCCCGGGAGCCGCCGGTGATCGTCGCCGCGGCGCTGCTGGTCCTCGCGGGCCTCGCGCTGTTCGTGCTCGGCGTCGTCACCGCCGTCACCGCCTGGTACTGGGCCTGCGTCGGCGCCTGCGCCCTTGCCGCGGTCCTGCTGGTGGTCGCCCGGCTGCGCGCCCCCGCCGGCACCCGCGTCCCGGACGCCGGCCGCACCCCGGGCCGCACGGACGCCCCTCCACGCACGGAGCGGACCAGCACGGAGCGGACCCGCACGGAGCGGACCAGCACGGAGCCGCCCCGCTCAGCCGGGCGGACCGCGGACCGGCCCGCGGAGGCGCCGCGGCCGGGCGAGGCGCCCGCCGCGCCGGTCCGCGCCGAGGAGGCCGCGGCCGGGGAGCCCGCCCCGGCGGAGCGGCCGGCCCGCGCCGGGCGGCACGAGGCCCCCGAGACGGACGGGCCACCCGCCGGGCCCGCCGCCGCCGAGGCGCCCGCCCGGGCCCCCGCGCAGCCCGCCCGCGGCGCCGCCACGGGCGCGTCCCTGAACGGGGGCGACACCCCGGAGGAGGACGTCGAGGTCACCGACCTGCTCCTGGTCGTGGACCTGACCGACGAGGTGCTCGTCGTCGACGAGCACCCGCGCTACCACCTGGCCGACTGCCCCTGGCTGGCCGGCCGGGAGCCGATCCCGCTGCCGGTGAACGAGGCGCGCACCGACGGGTTCACCCCGTGCGCGGTCTGCGGACCGGACGCGCACCTGGCCACCGTCGAGCGCGCCCGCAGGGCCGCCCGCCGCGGCTGACCGCGGCGGGCGGCCGCGTCAGGCGGCCACGAGGTCAGGCCCGGGCGAGCCAGAAGCGGGAGCCGTTCGGCCCCTCGACGCCGGCACCCTCGCCCGCGGTACCCGCGTGGACGGCGGTGGCGAGCACCTCGCCGGCCAGCTGCTCGCCGGACGCGGTGAGCGCCTCGGCCATCGGCCCGTCGGCGGTCCACCACAGCTCGATCCGGTCGCTGACCGCCAGGCCCGCGTTCTTGCGGGCCTCCTGCACCAGCCGCACCGCCTCGCGGACCAGCCCGGCCCGCTCCAGCTCCGGGGTGAGCGTGAGGTCCAGCGCCACGGTCAGCCCGGCGGCGCTGGCCACCGTCCAGCCCTCGCGCGGGGTCTCGGTGACCACCAGGTCGCCCTCGGCCAGCGGCACCGCCTCGCCGTCGACGTCGACCGACGCGGTCCCGGCCCGGTAGGCCGCGACCAGGGCGGCGGGGTCGGCCGCGGCGACGGCCTTCGCCACCGCCTGCACCTGCTTGCCCAGCCGCCGCCCGACGGCGCGGAAGTCGACCTTGACGCTGACGTCGACCAGGTCGCCGCCCACCGCCGCCAGCTCGTCGAGCTCGGCCACGTTGAGCTCGTCGGCGACCTCGGCCACCAGGTCGCGGCCCATCGCGGACCAGCCGGGCGCGGCGACCAGGGCCCGCGCCAGCGGCTGGCGGGTGCGCACCCTCGCCGAGGTCCGCGCCGCCCGGCCCAGCTCCACCAGCCGGCGCACCAGGTCCACCTGCGCCACCAGCTGCGGGTCGCGGGCGTCCTCGTCGACGGCCGGCCAGGACGCCAGGTGCACCGAGTCCGGGGCGTCGTCGCCGAGGCCCGGCCGCACGACGCGCGTCCAGACCTCCTCGGTGACGAACGGGGTGAACGGCGCCATCAGCCGGGTCAGCCCGTCGAGCACCTCGTGCAGGGTGCCCAGCGCCGAGGGGTCGCCGTCCCAGAACCGGCGCCGCGAGCGGCGGACGTACCAGTTGGACAGGTCGTCGACGAACTGCGCGAGCAGCCGCCCGGCGCCCTGGGTGTCGAAGGCCTCCAGCGCGTCGGTGACGCCCTCGGTGACCGCGGCCAGCTGGGCGAGCGCCCAGCGGTCCAGCAGCGGCCGCTCGGCCCGCGGGGGAGCGGGGGAGGCGGCCGGGTCCCAGCCGTTGGTCTCGGCGTACAGGGTGAGGAAGCTGGCGGTGTTCCAGTAGGTCAGCAGGACCTTGCGGACCACCTCGGACAGCGTCTCGTGCCCGACCCGCCGCGCCGACCACGGCGAGCCGCCGGCCAGCATGAACCAGCGGACGGCGTCGGCGCCGTGCCGGTCCATGAGCGGGATCGGCTCGAGGATGTTGCCCAGGTGCTTGCTCATCTTGCGGCCGTCCTCGGCGAGGATGTGGCCCAGGCACAGCACGTTCTCGTAGGAGTTCCTGCCGAACACCAGCGTGCCGACGGCCATCAGCGAGTAGAACCAGCCGCGGGTCTGGTCGATCGCCTCGCAGATGAACTGCGCCGGGTAGGCCGCCTCGAACTCCTCCCGGTTCCGGTGCGGCGCGCCCCACTGCGCGAAGGGCATGGAGCCGGAGTCGTACCAGGCGTCGATGACCTGCGGCACGCGCCGGTAGGTCCCCTCCTCGCCGGGGCGGGTGAAGGTCACCTCGTCGATGAAGGGGCGGTGCGGGTCCAGGTCGGACAGGTCGCGGCCGGCCAGCTCCGACAGCTCCGCCAGCGAGCCGACGACGACCGTGCGGGACGGGTCGGCGTCGTTGCGCCAGATCGGCAGCGGGGTGCCCCAGTACCGGTCGCGGGACAGCGCCCAGTCGACGTTGTTGTTCAGCCAGTCGCCGTAGCGGCCCCACTGGATGGTCTCGGGGTGCCAGTGCGTCTTCTCGTTCTCCGCGAGCAGCTGGTCCTTGACCGCGCTGGTGCGGATGTACCAGGACGGCTGCGCGTAGTACATGAGCGGCGTGTGGCAGCGCCAGCAGTGCGGGTAGCTGTGCTCGTAGCGCTGCTCGCGCCACAGGACGCCGCGCTGCTGCAGGTCGACGACGAGGGCGTCGTCGGCGGCCTTGAAGAAGCGCCCGCCGACCAGCGGCACCTCCGGCAGGAAGTGGCCGGAGGCGTCGATCGGGTTGACCACCGGCAGGCCGTAGGCGCGGCAGACGGCGAGGTCGTCGGCGCCGAACGCGGGGGACTGGTGGACCAGGCCGGTGCCGTCGTCGGTGGTGACGTAGTCGGCGAGGACGACGTAGTGCGCGTCCTGCGGCCGACCGTCGGGGCCCTCGGGGAAGTCGACCAGCTCGAACGGGCGCCGGTAGTGGGTGCGCTCCCAGTCGCGGCCGGTCGTGCGCGCCAGCACCTCGACGTCGTCGGTGTCGCCGAAGACGGCGCCCAGCAGCGGCTCGGCGACGACGAGGGTGGGGCGGGCCGGGTCGGAGTTGTCGCGCGCCACCAGGTACGTGACGTCGGGGTGCACCGCGACGGCGGTGTTCGACGGCAGCGTCCACGGCGTCGTCGTCCAGACCAGCAGGTCGGCCTTCCCGGCCCACTCGCCGTCGGTGACCGGCAGCCGGACGTACACCGAGGGGTCGGTGATCGACTCGTAGCCCTGGGCGACCTCGTGGTCGGACAGGCCGGTGCCGCAGCGCGGGCAGTACGGGGCGACGCGGTGGTCCTCGACCAGCAGGCCCTTGTCGAAGACCTGCTTGAGCGACCACCAGACGCTCTCGATGTAGGAGGGGTCCATCGTCCAGTACGCGGTGGACATGTCGACCCAGTAGCCCATGCGGCGGGTGAGGTCGCTGAACGCGTCCACGTGCCGCATGACCGACTCGCGGCAGCGGGCGTTGAACTCGGCGATGCCGTAGCGCTCGATGTCGGGCTTGCCGGCGAAGCCGAGCTCCTGCTCGACGGCGATCTCGACCGGCAGGCCGTGGCAGTCCCAGCCGGCGCGGCGGGGCACGTGCCAGCCCTGCATCGTCTTGAAGCGGGGGAAGACGTCCTTGAACGCCCGGGCCTCGATGTGGTGGGTGCCCGGGCGCCCGTTGGCGGTGGGCGGGCCCTCGTAGAAGACCCACTGCGGGCGGCCCTGCGAGGCCTCCAGCGACCGGGCGAAGACGTCGGCGTCCTCCCAGCGGCGCAGCACGTCCTGCTCGAGCGCGGGCAGGTCGACCTGGGGCGGCAGCGCACGGAACGGAGAGCTCACGGACCGATCCTCCCACCCTGCCCTCCCCTCGTCCCCGAGCCGTCGAGCGCGCCCACGTCCAGGCGCGGCGGCCCGGCCGCGGGCGTACGGGAGACTGATCACCATGGGGAGCGGGCGGTGAACACCACGGTCACGCTCGCCCTGGCAGTCGGGGCGCTGGTGGTGCTCGTGGCCGCGGTCGCCCTGCGCGTGGCCGACCGGCTGGGTCTGCCGAGCCTGCTGCTCTACCTCGCGCTCGGTGTGGCGCTGGGGGAGAGCGGGCTGGGCATCGAGTTCGAGGACGTCGCGCTCACCCAGACCCTCGGCGTCGCCGCGCTCGTCGTCATCCTCGCCGAGGGCGGCCTGACCACCCGGTGGGGCGACGTACGCCGCGCCGTCGGGCCGGGGCTGGCCCTGTCGACGGTCGGCGTCGTGGTCAGCGTGGCGACGACGGCGGCGATCGGCGTCTGGCTCCTGGACCTGGACTGGCCGTTCGCGCTGCTGCTGGGCGCCGTCGTGAGCTCGACCGACGCCGCCGCGGTGTTCGCGACCCTGCGCCGGCTGCCCCTGCCGCGCCGGATGGTGGCCGCGCTGGAGGTGGAGTCCGGGCTCAACGACGCGCCCGTCATCCTGCTGGTCGCAGTGCTGTCCGACGCGCTCACCGGGGAGGAGACGGAGTCCTGGTGGGTGACCGTGGTGGTGGTGGTCGCCGAGCTGGTCGGCGGCGCGGTGGTCGGGCTGGCGCTCGGGGCCGGGGGTGCCTGGCTGCTGCGCCGCGCGGCGCTGCCGCTGTCGGGCTTCTACCCGCTGGCCACGCTGGCGCTGTGCGTGCTCGCGTTCGCGTCGGCGTCGCTGGCGCACACGTCGGGCTTCGTCGCCGTCTACCTGTGCGGGCTGGTGCTCGGCAACGCGGCGCTGCCGCACCGGGCGGTCACGATCGGCTTCGCGGAGGGCATGGCCACGCTGGCCCAGATCGGGCTGTTCGTCCTGCTCGGGCTGCTGGTCTCGCCCGGCCGGCTGCCCGACGCGATCGGCCCGGCGCTGCTGGTCGGGCTGGCGCTGCTGCTGGTGGCGCGGCCGCTGTCGGTGCTGGCGAGCCTCGTCTGGTTCCGCATGCCGGCGGTGCAGCAGGCGTTCGTGTCCTGGGCGGGGCTGCGCGGCGCGGTGCCGATCGTGCTGGCCACCTTCCCGCTCACCGCGCAGGTGCCCGGCGCCTCGTTCGTCTTCGACACGGTCTTCGTGCTGGTCGTCGTCTTCACCGTCGTGCAGGGCTCGTCGCTGCCCTGGGTGGCCCGCCGGCTGGGCATCGCCGCGCCGCTGACCCCGCGCGAGATCGAGGTGGAGTCAGCGCCGCTGGAGGAGCTCGACGCCGAGCTCATGCAGATGCGGGTGCCCGACGGCTCCCGGCTGCACGGCGTCTACCTGCCCGAGCTGCGGCTGCCCGAGGACGCCGCGGTGGTGCTGATCGTCCGCGACGGGCGGTCGTTCGTGCCCGACGAGACCACCCGGCTCATGCGCGGGGACCAGGCGCTGCTGGTGTCGGCCCGCCGCTCCCGCCCGGAGGCCGAGCGCCGGCTGCGGGCGGTCAGCCGCGCGGGCCGGCTGGCCACCTGGCGCGGCGAGCAGGGCGCCGCGACCGAGTCCGACTGAGCGGCCCCCGGACGACGACTGCGGGGAGTCGTCGTCCGGACCGGCGCCCGGACGACGACTCCCCCAGTCGCGGGAACGGAGCGGACCTCAGCCGTTGAGCTCGAGGGTCTGCGTCGTGTCCGCGCGGACGGCCGCCAGCAGGGCCGGGTCGGAGGAGAGGTCGCGGCCGTAGGAGGGGATCGCCTCCTCGAGCGCGGCGCGGCGCGCGGCCACCCGGTCGGGGAACGCCCGCTCGACCAGCGAGAGCATCGCCGAGACCGCCGTCGAGGCGCCGGGGGAGGCGCCCAGCAGGCCCGCGATCGAGCCGTCGCCGCCGACGATGAGCTCGGTGCCGAACTGCAGCACGCCCTTGCCGCTCCTCGGGTCGCGCTTGATGACCTGCACCCGCTGGCCGGCGGTGATCATCTCCCAGTCGGCCTGCTCGGCCAGGGGCACGAACTCCGTCAGCGTGCGGTGGCGGGCCTTGCGCGACTGCAGCAGCTCGGTGACCAGGTACTTGGTCAGCGCCAGCTCGGTGCGGGCCACGCCCAGCATCGAGCCGAGGTTGTTCGGCTTGACCGACAGCGGCAGGTCGAACACCGAGCCGGCCTTGAGGAACTTCGGCGACCAGCCGGCGTAGGGGCCGAACAGCAGCGAGAACTCGCCGTCGACCAGGCGCAGGTCCAGGTGCGGCACCGACATGGGCGGCGCCCCGACGGCGGCCTGCCCGTAGACCTTGGCCTGGTGCCGGCTGACCAGCTCGGGGGAGCGGGTGCGCAGGAACATGCCGCTGACCGGGAAGCCGCCGAACCCGCGGATCTCGGGGACCGCCGCCTTCTGCAGCAGCGGCAGCGCGCCGCCGCCGGCGCCGACGAAGACGAACCGGGCGCGCACGGTGCGCTCCTCGCCGGTCCGCCCGTCGGTGACGGTGACCTTCCAGCGGCCGTCGTCGCGCTTCTCCAGGCCGGTGACCCGCTGGCCGGTGTGCACCTGCACGCCGCGGGCCTCGCCCTGCTCGAGCAGCAGCCGGGTCAGCGCGCCGAAGTTGACGTCGGTGCCGGCGACCGAGCGGGTCGCGGCGACGACCTGCGCGGGGTCGCGGCCGTCCATGACCAGCGGCACCCACCCCGCCAGCTCGGCGGGGTCGTCGGTGTACTCGAGCCCGGCGAACAGCGGCTCGGCCGACAGCGCCGCGTGGCGGTTGCGCATGTAGGTGCGCCCGCCCTCCCCGGTCACGAAGCTGACGTGCGGGACGGGGGAGATGAACTCCTTGGGCGAGCCGGTCAGGCCGCTTCGCACCAGGTGCGACCAGAACTGGCGCGACACCTGGAACTGCTCGTTGATGAGGCGGGCCTTGGTGGTGTCCACCCGGCCGTCCGGCCCCGCGGGCGTGTAGTTCAGCTCGCACAGCGCCGCGTGCCCGGTGCCGGCGTTGTTCCACGCGTCCGAGCTCTCGCCCGCCACCGCGTCCGCGGACTCGAAGACGGTGATGCTCCACTCCGGCGCGATGACACCGAGCAGCGACGCCAGGGTCGCGCTCATGATGCCCCCGCCGACGAGCACCACATCGGGGTCGGTGGCTGAACCGAGGTCGGTGGACACGACTGCCTTCCTGCCGGGTGGACGTGCGCCATCTCCGACGATCGGCCGAACGGCGTCCCGGGACGCCCTCGGCGGGGTGTGAGATTCGTCTACCCGGCGGTGAGCTGCCTCACCGTCGCGGCGGTGGTACGGCCGCGCCGCGGGCCGGGAGGCACGGCCGCCGAGGCTATCGTCGGGCTCGCCGGCCGCCTCCCGCGGCCACCCGCACACCGCCGCGAGCACGAGGAGCCCCCCGCTGAGCGAGCGACCCGAGGACCCCGCGGAGGCCCCCGCCGCGGCCGCTCCGGACGACGCCGCCGTGCACGACGCCGCCGTGCACGCTGCCGCCGCGGACGCTGCCGCCCCGGCACCGGCCCGGCGCGCGCGCACGCGGCTGCTCCTCCTGCTCGCCGCGGCCGTCTTCCTCGCCGACCTCGGCAGCAAGCTGCTCGTCGTCGCCACGATCGACCGCGGCGAGAACCTCCGGGTGCTCGGCGGGGCGCTGTACCTCACGCACGCGCGCAACACCGGCGCCGCCTTCTCCTTCGCCGAGGGCTTCACCGTCGTCTTCACGCTGGTCGCGGTCGCCGTCGCCGTGGTGATCGTCCGGACGGCGCGGCGGCTGTACTCCACCGGCTGGGCAGTCGCGCTGGGGCTGGTCCTCGGCGGCGCCCTGGGCAACCTGGTCGACCGCGTGTTCCGCGAGCCGGGGTTCCTGCGCGGCGGCGTCGTCGACTTCCTGTCGGTGTTCGCGCCGGACGGCGAGGTGTACCCGATCTTCAACCTGGCCGACTCCGCGATCGTCTGCGGCGGGCTGCTCGGGGCCTACCTCGCGCTGCGCGGCGTCGAGTTCGACGGCACCCGGACCCGCGACCGCGGCGACGGCGCGGTGTCCCGCGGCTGACCTGTCACGATGGACCGGTGAGCGCTCCCGGTCAGCACCGCGCCCTCCCGGTGCCCGACGGCCTGGAGGGCCAGCGGGTGGACCAGGCGCTGGCGCGGCTGTTCGGGCTGTCCCGCGCGGTCGCCGCCGACCTCGCCGACGCCGACAAGGTGTGGGTCGACGGCCGCGTCCGCGGCAAGGGCGACCGGCTCACCGGCGGCAGCTGGCTGGAGGTCGAGCTGCCCCCGCCGCCGGGGGAGGCGCCGCCGCCCGAGCCGGTGCCCGGCCTGACCGTCGTCCACGACGACGACGACGTGGTGGTCGTCGACAAGCCGGTCGGCGTCGCGGCGCACCCGAGCCCCGGCTGGGAGGGCCCGACCGTCGTCGGCGGGCTCGCCGCGGCCGGCTACCGCATCTCCACCTCCGGCGCCCCGGAGCGGCAGGGCGTGGTGCACCGCCTCGACGCCGCCACGACGGGGCTGATGGTCGTCGCCAAGAGCGAGCGCGCCTACACGCTGCTCAAGGCGGCGTTCAAGGAGCGGACGGTCGACAAGGGCTACCACGCGCTCGTACAGGGCCACCCCGACCCCTCGCGCGGCACCATCGACGCGCCCATCGACCGGCACCCGCGGCACGACTGGAAGTTCGCCGTCGTCTCCGGGGGGCGCCCGTCGGTCACCCACTACGAGGTGATCGAGGCCTTCCCGGCCGCCAGCCTGGTCGACATCCACCTCGAGACCGGCCGCACCCACCAGATCCGGGTGCACTTCTCCGCGCTGCGCCACCCCTGCGTCGGCGACACCGCCTACGGCGCCGACCCGACGCTGGCCGCCCGGCTCGGGGTGTCCCGGCAGTGGCTGCACGCGGTGCGGCTGGGCTTCGCGCACCCCGCCGACGGGCACCGGGTCGAGTTCACCAGCGACTACCCGGACGACCTCGCCGGGGCGCTGGCCGTCCTGCGCGCCGAGTCCTGACCCTCCCGTGACCGGCCTCCCCGCCACCCTCGCCGACTGGGGCCCCGCCACGCTGTCGGCCGTGGTCGTCGGGGTCTACCTCGTCGCCGGCGAGCCGCTGGTCGGGCACGTGCTGCACCGCCGCTTCGAGGGCCGGCTGCGCACCGACCCGGCCGCCCGGCGCTCCTTCTACCGGCGGCTGCTGGTCCTCGAGTGGGGGCTGGCGGCCCTCGCCCTCGTCGTCTGGCTGGCAGCGCCGGACGTCGACGCCGCCGCCGTCGGGCTGGCCTGGCCCACCGGCCCGCCGGGACCGGTCACCGGCGCCGCCGCGCTGCTGGTCCTGGTCCTGGCGCTGGTCTCGGTCCGGGCGCTGCGCAGCGGGGCGCTGACCCGTGCGGGCACGCCGCAGCCGGGCACCTCCCCGCCCGCCCAGGGCCGGCACGCCGAGCCGCCCGTGCACGCCACCCTGGCCCTGCTGCCGCGCAGCCGGTCCGAGCGGCGGCTGTTCACCGTCGTCGGGGTGACCGCGGGGGTGTGCGAGGAGTGGCTCTACCGCGGGTTCTTCCTCGCGGTGGTCGCCGCGGTGGGCGGCGGGCTGCCGCACGCGGTCCTGGTCGCCGTCGCGGCCGTGGCCTTCGGGCTGGCGCACGCCTACCAGGGGGTGGGCGGGGTCGTGCTCACCGGCGTGCTGGGCGGGGTGTTCGCGGCGCTGTACCTGGAGACGGGGTCGCTGCTGCTGCCGGTGCTGCTGCACGCCGCGGTCGACCTGCGGTTCCTGCTCGTGCCGTCGTCGGCGCTGCCCGAGGCGCTGCCCGCGCCGCGCGCCACCGGCGGGGCGCCCGCGTGAGCGCCCCGACGGCCGTCGTCGCCACCGCCGCCGACTGGCCGGAGGTGGTCGCGGTGCGCACCCGGGTCTTCGTCGAGGAGCAGGGCGTGCCGCCGGAGGTCGAGCAGGACGCCGCCGACGCCACCGCCGTCCACGCGGTCAGCCGGGGCCTCCACGGCGACCTGGCCGGCCGGGTGGTGGCCACCGGGCGGCTGCTCGAGCGCGACGGGCGGGGGGTGATCGGCCGCATGGCCGTCGACGCCGCCGCCCGCGGCGCCGGGCACGGCGCCGCGGTGCTGACCGAGCTGCACCGGCAAGCGGCGCTGCGCGGCCTGACCGAGGTGGAGCTGCACGCGCAGGTCACCGCCCGCGGCTTCTACGAGCGGGCCGGCTACACCGCCGTCGGCGAGGAGTACGAGGAGGCCGGCATCCGGCACGTCACCATGCGCCGCCGACTGTGACGGGGTCGTCCCGCCGCGCCGGGACACGTCCTGTCAGACCCTCGGCGTAGAACGTCCCCGGTGCGAGGATCAGGGGACCGGCCCGGGCCTGCGTCGGTGCCCGGCCGGACCAGTCCCGAGCCCGCACCGCGCCGCCCGGTCTTCCCCGCCGGTCGCCCGCCGGAGCACCCGACGGCCGGGCCAGCACGACCCGTGAGGAGCACCGCACCGCCGTGAGCAGCAGCGCCGCCCAGAGCACCGACTCGTTCGCGCACCTGCACGTCCACACCGAGTACTCGATGCTCGACGGGGCGGCCAAGCTGCCCGAGGTGACGAAGGCCGCGGCCGAGCAGGGCATGCCGGCGCTGGCCATGACCGACCACGGCAACGTCTTCGGCGCCTACGACTTCTACAAGCAGGCCAAGGCCGCCGGCGTGAAGCCGATCATCGGCATGGAGGGCTACTACACGCCCGGCTCGCGGTTCGACCGGGCGCCGTTCGACTTCGGCGACAACCTCATCGACGAGGACGGCGAGGGCGGGTCCTCCCGCGGCAAGGCCGCCTACACGCACATGACCCTGCTGGCGCGCACCACCGAGGGGATGCACAACCTCTTCCGCATCTCCTCGCTGGCCAGCCTCGAGGGCCAGTACCGCAAGCCGCGCTTCGACCGCGACCTGCTCGAGCGCTACGGCACGGGCCTCATCGCGACGACGGGCTGCCCGTCCGGCGAGGTCAACATGTGGCTGCGCGCGGGCAAGCTCGACCGCGCCCGGCAGGCGGCCGCCGACTTCCAGGACATCTTCGGCAAGGAGAACTTCTACGCCGAGCTGATGGACCACGGCCTGTCCATCGAGCAGAAGACCCGCCCGCAGCTGCTGGAGATCGCGAAGGACCTGGGCATCCCGCTGCTGGCCACCAACGACCTCCACTACACGCACAAGGAGGACGCCGAGGCCCACGACGCCCTGCTGTGCATCCAGACCGGGGCGCGGCTGAACGAGACCAACCGCTTCAAGTTCAACGGCGACGGCTACTACCTGAAGAGCGCCGCCGAGATGCGCGCGCTGTTCCCCGGCGACCTGGCCTCGGCGTGCGACAACACGCTGCTGGTCGCCGAGCAGTGCGAGGTGACCTTCACCGAGGGCGCCGACCTCATGCCGCGGTTCCCCCTGCCGCCGGGGGAGGACGAGACCTCCTGGTTCGTCAAGGAGGTCGAGCGGGGGCTGCACAAGCGCTACCCGAACGGCATCCCCGACCACGTGCGCAAGCAGGCCGACTACGAGGTCGGGATCATCACCCAGATGGGCTTCCCCGGGTACTTCCTCGTGGTCGCCGACTTCATCAACTGGGCCAAGGACAACGGCATCCGCGTCGGCCCCGGCCGCGGCTCGGCCGCGGGCTCGCTGGCCGCCTACGCCATGGGCATCACCGACCTCGACCCGCTGCAGCACGGGCTGATCTTCGAGCGGTTCCTCAACCCCGAGCGCGTCTCGATGCCCGACGTCGACATCGACTTCGACGACCGCCGCCGCGGGGAGGTCATCCAATACGTCTCGCGGAAGTACGGCGAGGAGCGGGTCAGCCAGATCGTCACCTACGGCACCATCAAGGCCAAGGCGGCGATCAAGGACGCCGCCCGGGTGCTCGACCGCCCCTACTCGGTGGGCGACGAGCTGACCAAGCTCATGCCCCCGGACGTGATGGGCAAGGGCATCCCGCTGTCGGGCGTCTTCGACCCGGCCCACCCGCGCTACAAGGAGGCCGCGGAGTTCCGCGCCCGCTACGAGTCCGACCCCGGCGCGGCCGAGGTCGTCGACCAGGCGCGCAAGCTCGAGGGCCTGAAGCGGCAGTGGGGCGTGCACGCGGCCGGCGTCATCATCGGCCGCTACCCGCTGATCGACTCGATCCCGATCATGCGCCGCGAGAACGACGGCGCGATCATCACGCAGTTCGACTACCCGACCTGCGAGACGCTCGGCCTGCTGAAGATGGACTTCCTGGGCCTGCGCAACCTCACGGTCATCGACGACGCGCTGCGCAACATCGTCGCGAACGGCAAGGAGCCGATCGACCTCGACGAGATCAGCAAGGACCTCACCGACAAGGCCACCTACGACCTGCTGGCCCGCGGTGACACCCTCGGCGTCTTCCAGTTCGACGGCGGGCCGATGCGCTCGCTGCTGCGGCTCATGCGGCCGGACAACTTCGAGGACATCTCCGCGGTCGGCGCGCTCTACCGGCCGGGCCCGATGGGCGCGAACTCGCACACCAACTACGCGCTGCGCAAGAACGGCCAGCAGGAGATCACGCCGATCCACCCCGAGCTGGCCGAGCCGCTCGAGGACATCCTGGGCGGCACGTACGGCCTGATCGTGTACCAGGAGCAGGTCATGGCGATCGCGCAGAAGGTCGCCGGGTACTCGCTCGGCAAGGCCGACCTGCTGCGCCGCGCGATGGGCAAGAAGAAGAAGTCCGTCCTCGACGCCGAGTTCGTCGGCTTCGAGGCCGGCATGAAGGAGCGCGGCTACTCCGACGCCGCGATCAAGACCCTGTGGGACATCCTCGTCCCGTTCGCCGACTACGCGTTCAACAAGGCGCACTCGGCGGCCTACGGCCTGGTCTCCTACTGGACGGCCTACCTCAAGGCCAACTACCCGGCCGAGTACATGGCCGGGCTGCTCACCAGCGTCGGCGACGACAAGGACCGCCGGCCGGTCTACCTGGCCGAGTGCCGCCGGATGGGCATCAAGGTGCTCCCGCCGGACGTCAACGAGTCCTCCTGGGACTTCACCGCGGTCGGCACCGACATCCGCTTCGGCCTGGCGTCGGTGCGCAACGTGGGCACCAACGTCGTCGACTCGATCGTCCGGGCGCGCGAGGAGAAGGGCGCGTTCAAGGACTTCGCCGACTTCATGCGCAAGATCGACACGGTGGCCTGCAACAAGAAGGTCATCGAGTCCCTGGCCAAGGCCGGCGCCTTCGACTCCCTCGGCCACTCGCGCCAGGGCATCGCCGCCATCCACGCCCAGGCCGTCGACGCCGCCATGTCGCTCAAGCGCAAGGAGGCCGAGGGCCAGTTCGACCTGTTCGGCAGCTTCGGCGGCGACGGGGACGACCCGTTCGGCAGCGCGCTGGACATCGCCGTCCCGACGGCGGACTGGTCGAAGTCCGAGCGGCTGGTCTTCGAGCGCGACATGCTCGGCCTCTACGTCTCCGACCACCCGCTGCACGGCGTCGAGCACGTGCTCGCCGCCAACGCGGACACCCCGATCGCGGAGATCAACGCCGGCGGGGTCGAGGACGGCGCGAACGTCACGATCGCCGGCATCCTCACCTCGGTGCAGCCCCGCACCAACAAGCAGGGCGCGCCGTGGGCCATCGCGACGCTGGAGGACCTCGAGTCCGGCATCGAGGTGCTGTTCTTCCCGAAGACCTGGGCGGAGGTCTCGGAGAAGGTCGTCCGCGACCAGATCGTCGTGGTCAAGGGCCGGATCAGCCGCCGCGACGACCAGCCCTCGCTGTTCGGCTCCGAGGTGACCGTCCCCGAGCTCACCGAGGGCCCCCGCGGCCCGGTGCTCGTGTCGATGGCCGCGGCCCGCTGCACCCCGCCGGTGGTCGAACGGCTGCGCGAGGTGCTGGGCAGCCACCCGGGCACCACCGAGGTGCACCTCAAGCTGCTCAACAACGGGCGCGAGACGGTGCTGCGGCTGGACCAGGGGCTGCGGGTGCGGCCGAGCACGGCCCTCATGGGCGACATCAAGGCACTGCTGGGACCGACCAGCGTCGCCCTGCTGTGACCGGCACGCCCGGGAGCGGGCCGTCCGCTCCGCGGGGTTCACTGGGGGTCGTGAGCAGCCCGTCTCCGCTCCCCGACAGCCCGTACGCCCCGCCCGCCTCGGTGGTCGGCGCCGCGGGCACCGCTCCCGGCGCCGGGAACGCCGCCTCCGGCGCCGGGGACGTCGCCCCCGGTGCCGTCCCGGCCGCGGTGCCGCCCGCCCGGCCGGCCGGTGCCGCGCTGCTGGCGGAGCTGCGGCGGGACCTGCGGGGGGCGGCGCTGTGGGCGGCGCTCGTCGCGCTCGCGGGTGTCCCGGCCGGCCTGCTGTGGGTCTGGCTGGCGCCGCGGGCCCGGTTCGAGGTGGTCGAGGGCGGGGCGGTGCCGGTCGGGCGCCCGTCGGCGGAGCTGCTGGTCGCCGACGACTCGGTGCTGGTGCTCGTCCTCGCCGGCCTCGGCCTGCTCGCCGGCGGGATCGCCTGGGGGATGCGCCGCCGGCGGGGCGTGGCCACCGTGGTCGGCACCGCGCTCGGCACCGCGCTGGCCGGGGTCCTCGCCTGGCAGCTGGGGGAGCTGCTCGCGCCCGGGCCGACGCCGGCCCAGCTCAGCGACGTCGGCACCCGGGTGACCACCGGGCTGGAGCTGTCCAGCCCGCCGGCGCTGGCGGTGGCCCCGTTCGCCGCGCTGCTGGTCTACGTGGTCGCGGCGCTGTTCGCCGCCCGCGACGACCTCGGCCGGGGGTGACGTCCTGGGACGGCCCCCGCAGGGTCCCGCCGCGAGCCTCCACCGGCCTTCCTGCAGGGTCCCGCCGCGAGCTCGCGAGCGGTGGGGGGCAGGGAGGTCCTCCACGGGGGTAGGGGGCCCTCCGCCTAGTTGAGGCTGGTCGGGCCGGCGAACTGCTGCAGCGGCGCCGGGACCGCCCCCACCGTCCGGAGCAGGGTCAGCTCCCGGCGCAGCATCCGCGTCTCGGCCACCAGCCGCCGCCGGGTCGCCGACTCGGCCAGGAGCGCCTGCCGGTCCTCGGTGGTCAGCAGCGCCGCCGAGGCCACCAGGTAGGACAGCGCGCGGGCGTCCCCGTCGACGACGTCGAGGAGCGCGTCGGTGCCCTCGAGGTCCTGCGCGTCGCCGGCCACGGCGGTCTCCGCGCCGCCGGTCTGCAGGCTCGCCACGGCGCTCACGTAGCGGGTGAACAGCGAGCCCACCCCGCGCTCCAGCACGTCGAGCGACCCGCGGGCCACCTCGGCCACCAGCCCCTCGTCCGGGCCCCCGCCGGGCGGGGAGGACCCCACCTCCTGGTCACCGGCCGCCTCCTCGGCGGCCTCCTCCTCGGCCAGCCACTCGACCTCGGCGCGCAGGTAGGGCGTGCCGTCCTCGTCCTCGTCGTCCCCGCCGACCAGGACGTCGAGCAGCCGGAACCGGTCGCCACCGACGGTGGTGAGGCGGAACCCGCCGTCGGGCTGCGGTCGCACGGTCTGCAGGTGCGCGGTGCAGCCGACGTCGTAGAGCGCCTGGGCGGGGGCGACCCGCTCGACCTCCCAGCCCTGCCGGATCGCGACCACCCCGAAGAACCGGCCGTCGCCGTCCTCCGGCTGCGCCAGCAGGTCCCGCACCAGCGCCCGGTAGCGGGGCTCGAAGACCTGCAGCGGCAGCACGATCCCGGGGAACAGCGGCGACCCGAGCGGGAACAGCGGGATGAGGTCGCCCACACCGGCGAGCCTACGGGCGCCCCCGGCCCCCGGCGCCGTGACGGCGGGCGGCCGGACCCCGACTACGCTGGGAGGTCGTCCCTCGCCTGGTTCCGGAGGCCTCCCGTGCTCGCCCGCATCGACCTGCGTGGATCCGCGCTGCCGGGGGTCCGTGACCTGGCCGGCCTGCTGCCGCGCGCCGCCACCGACATCGACTCCGTGCTGGCCACCGTCCGGCCGCTGTGCGAGGACGTCCGCGTCCGCGGCGCCCAGGCGGTCCGCGAGATCACCGCCCGCCTCGACGGCGTCGACCTCGAGGACTTCGCCGTCCCGGCCGACGCGATCCAGGGCGCGCTCGACGGGCTGGCCCCCGACGTGCGGGCCGCGCTCGAGGAGGCCATCGCCCGGGTGCGGAGGGTGCACGCCGACCAGGCGCGCACCGACGTCACCACCCAGGTGGTCCGCGGCGGCACGGTCACCGAGCGCTGGGTGCCGGTGCGCCGCGTCGGCCTCTACGTCCCCGGCGGGCTGGCGCCGCTGCTGTCCAGCGTGGTGATGAACGTCGTCCCGGCGCAGATCGCCGGCGTCGCGTCGATCGCCGTCGCCTCCCCGCCGCAGCGCGACCACGGCGGCCTGCCCGACCCGGGCGTGCTGGCCGCGTGCGCGCTGCTCGGCGTGACCGAGGTCTACGCCGTCGGCGGCGCGCAGGCGATCGCGGTGTTCGGCTACGGCGCGGGCTCGTGCGAGCCGGTGGACGTGGTCACCGGCCCCGGCAACGTCTACGTGACCGCCGCCAAGCGGCTGCTGCGCGGGCTGATCGGCATCGACTCCGAGGCCGGCCCCACCGAGGTCGCGATCCTCGCCGACGACACCGCCGACCCGGTGCACGTCGCCGCGGACCTGATCAGCCAGGCCGAGCACGACCCGCTGGCCGGCGCGGTGCTGGTCACCACGAGCGAGGAGCTGGCCGACGCCGTCCTCGACCTCGTCCCCGGCCAGGTCGCGGCCACCAAGCACTCCGACCGCATCCTCACGGCGCTGGACGGCAGCCAGTCGGGGATCGTGCTGGTCGACGACCTCGACGCCGGCCTGGCGGTGGTCGACGCCTACGCCGCCGAGCACCTGGAGATCCAGACCCGCGACGCCCGCGACGTGGCGCTGCGAGTGCGCAACGCCGGCGCGGTGTTCGTCGGCGCCTGGTCGCCGGTGTCGCTGGGCGACTACATCGCCGGCTCCAACCACGTGCTGCCCACCGGCGGCTGCGCCCGGCACTCCAGCGGCCTGTCGGTGCAGTCGTTCCTGCGCGGCATCCACGTCGTCGAGTACGACGAGCAGGCGCTGGCCGAGGTGGCCGGGCACGTCGACGCCCTCGCCCACGCCGAGGACCTGCCCGCGCACGCGGCCGCGGTCCGGGTGCGGCAGAAGCCGTGACGGCCACCCCGAGGACGTCGATCGACGAGCTCCCGCTGCGGCCGGAGCTGCGCGGGCGCACGCCCTACGGCGCCCCGCAGCTGCAGGTCACCCACCGGCTCAACACCAACGAGAACCCGCACCCGCTGCCCGCGGAGCTGCTGGCCACGCTCGGCGAGGCGCTCGGGCACGCGGCGCTGGAGCTCAACCGCTACCCCGACCGGGACGCCGTCGCGCTGCGCACCGACCTCGCCGCCTACCTCAGCCGCGGCGGGGAGCGGGTCGAGCCCGCGCAGGTGTGGGCGGCCAACGGCTCCAACGAGGTCCTGCAGCAGCTGCTGCAGGCCTTCGGCGGCGCCGGGCGGACGGCGCTGGGCTTCACCCCGTCCTACTCGATGCACCCGATCATCTCCGCCGGCACCGGGACGGCGTGGGTCGACGGGCACCGCCGCGAGGACTTCACCATCGACGCCGCGCAGGCCGCCGCCCAGGTGCGCGAGGTCCGGCCCGACGTCGTCTTCGTGACCAGCCCGAACAACCCCACCGGGACGGCGGTCGCGCTGGAGACGGTCGAGCAGCTCCACGACGCCACCGAGGGCATGGTCGTGGTGGACGAGGCGTACGAGGAGTTCGCCCGCACGGGCACGCCGTCGGCGCTGAGCCTGCTGCCCGGCCGCCCGCGGCTGGTGGTCAGCCGCACGATGAGCAAGGCGTTCGGCATGGCCGGCCTGCGGCTGGGCTACCTCGCCGCCGACCCCGCCGTCGTCGACGCGCTGCAGCTGGTGCGGCTGCCCTACCACCTGTCCTCGCTGACCCAGGCCGCCGCGCGGGCCGCGCTGGCGCACACCGACGCGCTGCTGGCCACCGTCGACGCGGTCAAGGCCCAGCGCGACCGGATCGTCGCCACCCTGCCGTCGCTGGGGCTGACCAGCGTGCCCAGCGACGCCAACTTCGTCCTGTTCGGCCGGTTCGCCGACGCGCACGCCGCCTGGCAGGCGCTGCTCGACCGCGACGTCCTCGTCCGCGACGTCGGCATCCCCGGCTGGCTGCGGGTCACCGCCGGCACCCCGGCGGAGACCGACGCCTTCCTCACCGCGCTGGGTGAGGTGGCCCCCGACCACCGCCTGGGAGACTGAGACCCATGAGCCGTACCGCCCGCGTGGAGCGCGCCACCAGCGAGACCAAGCTGGTCGTCGAGCTGGACCTCGACGGCACCGGGAAGAGCTCGATCAGCACCGGCGTCGGCTTCTACGACCACATGCTCACCGCGCTGTCCCGGCACAGCGGCATCGACCTCACCGTGCAGGCCGACGGCGACCTGCACATCGACGCCCACCACACGGTGGAGGACGTCGCCATCGCGCTCGGCCAGGCGTTCGGCGAGGCGCTCGGGGACAAGAAGGGCATCACCCGCTACGGCGACGCCACGATCCCCATGGACGAGGTGCTCGTGCAGGCGGCGGTCGACCTGTCCGGCCGGCCGTACTTCGTGCACGCCGAGCCCGAGACCATGACGCCGATGATCGGGCCGGACTACCCGACGTCGCTGACCAAGCACGTCCTCGAGTCCTTCGCCTTCAACGCGCGGATCACCCTGCACGTGCGGGTGCTCCACGCCGGCCGCGACGCCCACCACATCGTCGAGGGCCAGTTCAAGGCGCTCGCCCGGGCCCTGCGCGCCGCCGTCGCGATCGACCCGCGGGTCGCCGACGTCCCCTCCACCAAGGGCGCGCTGTAACGGATGGAGTTCGGCGTCGTCCTCGTCGTCCTCGGCGGGTTCCTGCTGGGCGGGGCGTGGAGCATGTGGAAGGCGGACCACGACACGAGGGGCCGCACGGGCCCGCAGGTCCTGATCGCGGTCGTCCTGCTGGTGGCGGCGCTGCTGGCCACCGCGTCGGGGATCCTGAGGCTCGTCTGAGCGACCGGGACCGCCTCCCCGGGCCGGTCCTCGCCGACCGGCGGTGGCCGCGGTGCTCGAGCGGGCGCCCCGGGACCGGGCGGGAATCCCGGCGGGGACCGCGGCGCTGCCACGTACCGTGGCAGACGTGAAGAAGGTGGTCGTCCTCGACTACGGGTCCGGCAACCTGCGCTCGGCCGAGCGGGCGCTGGCCCGCGTCGGCGCCGACGTGACCGTGACCGCCGACCGCGACGCCGCCCTCGAGGCCGACGGGCTCGTCGTGCCGGGCGTGGGCGCGTTCGCCCACTGCATGCGGGAGCTGCGCGCCGTCGACGGGCCGCGCACCATCGGCCGGCGGCTGGCCGGCGGCCGGCCGGTGCTGGGCATCTGCGTCGGCATGCAGGTCCTGTTCGAGCGCGGGGTCGAGCACGGCCACGACGCCGAGGGGTGCGGTGAGTGGCCCGGCACGGTCGAGCAGCTGGAGGCGCCCGTCCTGCCGCACATGGGCTGGAACCGGGTCGAGGTGCCCGAGGGCAGCGTGCTGTTCGACGGCCTGGCCGACGAGCGGTTCTACTTCGTGCACTCCTACGGCGTCCGCGAGTTCACCCTGGGCCAGGACGGCCCGCCGTCGCGGCTGGCGCCGCCGAAGGTGACCTGGGCCGAGCACGGCGACCGGTTCGTCGCCGGCGTGGAGAACGCCGCGCTGTCGGCGACGCAGTTCCACCCGGAGAAGAGCGGCGACGCCGGCGCCCAGCTGCTCACCAACTGGCTGGCCACGCTCTGACGCGTCACGTCAGGGGGAAGGGCGGCTGCAGCCACCACGGCGCGTCGACCACCTCCACCCGGCGGACCCACTTCACCCACCAGTAGCCGCGCCGGCCCGGCGCGACCAGCCGCACCGGCGCCCCGTGCCCGGCCGACAGCGGCCGGCCCGCGCAGTGCGTGGCCAGCAGCAGCGCGCCCGCGTCGGCCGGCGGCAGCCGCCGCCGGTAGCCGGTCACGCTCACGACGTCGACGCTGCCGTCCTCCGGCAGCCCGGCGCCGGCCAGCAGCCGGTCCAGCCGCACGCCGCGCCACTCCTGCGTCGCGTACCAGCCGCCGGTGCAGTCGAGGACGGCGGTGACCGTGTCGCCGCGGTCGAGGTCGGCGGCGCGCAGCCGGGTCGTGCGGCCGCCCGCGACCAGCTCGACGGTCCCGCCGGCGTCGTCCGGCACGGCGTCGGTGAACCACTGCGTCACCGGCATGGCCGCGGGGTCGCCGCTGCCGCGCTCGTGCGAGCCGGTGCCGCGCCGGCGCGCGCCCGGTGCCCCGGTGAGCCGCAGGCCGCCCTCGACCGCGCCCCACAGCGCGGCCGCGGCGACGGCCAGGCCGCCGGCCCGCAGCAGCGCGCGGCGGGAGGCGTCGCCGCGCCGCGGCCGCTGCCGGCTGCCCACGGCGTGCACCGCCAGCAGCACCGCGGTGCCGACCGCCGTCGCGACGTGCACCTGCAGCAGCGCCACGCCGCCCACGGCCAGGCCGGGCCCCGCGACGGTGTGCAGGAGGCCGGTCACGACGGTCAGCCCGACGAGGACCGCGAGGCCCCACGCCGCCGTCGGGTCGCGCCGGCCGCGGGTGCGCGCCCGCGACCTGCGGACGACGACGGCCTTCCACGGCACGAGCAGCAGCAGGCCGAGCCCCGCCGCCCCGTGCGCGGCGGCCACCAGCCGCGAGGGCAGCGGCGTCCCGACGCCGAACGCGAGCACCCCGGTGCCGCCGGCCACGAGCAGGAGCACGAGCAGCCCGAGGTTCGTCCGGCGCCCGGCACGAGCGGGGAGCGCACCGCGCAGCATCCCCGGAGTGTCCTCCGCGCGCGCCTAGGGTGACCCGGTCCGGCACCCGGTCGAGGAGGACCCCGCTTGCCCGCGTCGCGCACGCCCGCCCCGGCACCCGAGCGCCGCGGGGGGCTGGCCGGCCCGCTCGTCACCCTGGCGCTGCTGGCCGGGCTGACCGTCTGGAGCGTGCTGGCGCTCCGGCCGCCGGCCCCCGCGCCCGCCGACGCCCCGGCGGCGTCGTTCAGCGCCGGCCGGGCCTTCGCGCACGTGCAGGAGATCGCCGCGCAGGTGCACGTCACCGGCAGCCCGGCGCACGAGCGCGTCGTCGACGGGCTGGTCGCCACGCTCACCGACCTCGGCCTGGACACCCGGGTGCAGAACGCCGTCGGCACCCGGCAGGCCGGCCCGGGGGCGGCGGAGATGGCGCGGGTGCGCAACGTCGTCGCGGTCCTGCCCGGCACCGACAGCACCGGCCGGCTGTTCCTCGTCGCGCACTCGGACTCGGTGGGGACCGGCCCCGGAGCCAGTGACGACGCCGCCGGCGTGGCCGCGATCCTCGAGACGGTGCGCGCGCTCGGCGAGGGCGAGCCGCTGCGCAACGACGTCGTCGTGGTCATCACCGACGCCGAGGAGGCGTGCCTGTGCGGCGCCGAGGCGTTCGCCGACAGCCACCCGCTGGCGAGCGAGGGCGGGGTGGTGCTCAACCTCGAGGCCCGCGGCACCACCGGCCCGCCGATCACGTTCGAGACGTCGCCGGGCAACGCCGGGCTGGCCGCGCGGTACGCCGCCGCGGTGCCGCACCCGGTGGCCAGCAGCTTCGCCGTCGAGGTGTACCGGACGCTGCCCAACGACACCGACTTCAGCGTGCTGCTCGGCGACGGCGACTTCACCGGCCTGAACACCGCCTTCATCGACGGCAACGCGGGCTACCACACCCCGCAGGACACCCCCGAACGGCTGGACCGGCGGACGCTGCAGGCCCTGGGCGACAACACCCTCGCCCTCACCCGGGAGCTCGGCGACGCCGACCTGACCGGCCTCGCCCGCCCCGGCGACGGCGACGCCACCTACTTCCCGCTGCCCACCGGGCTCGCGCGGTACCCGGGCGCGCTGGTGTGGCCGCTGGCGGGGGCGGCGGTGCTCGGCGTCGTCGTCCTGGCGCTGGTGGACCGCCGGCGCGGCTCCTCCGTGCCGCGGACGCTGCTCGGGACGGCGGCGGCGCTGCTGCCGCTCGTGCTGGCGCCGCTGGCGGTGACCGGGCTGTGGCGGCTGCTGGTGCTCATCCGGCCCGGCTACGCCTCGATGACCGACCCGTGGCAGCCGGGCTGGTTCCGGCTGGCGGCGGTCGCGCTCGTCGCGGTGGTGGTGCTCGCCTGGTACGCGCTGCTGCGCCGCCGCCTGGGCGCCGCGGCACTGCGCACCGGGGCGCTGGCCCTGCTCGCCGTCCTCGCGGGAGTCCTCGCGGCGCTGGCGCCCGGCGGGTCGTACCTGGCCGCGCTGCCGGCGCTGGCCGGCGCGCTCACCGGGCTGCTGCCTCGGCGCGCGCAGCCCGCCGGCGCGCTGGTCGCCGGGGCGGTCGCGGTCGTCGTCCTCGCGCCGACCGTGGCGCTGTTCCTCCCGGCGCTCGGCCTGGCCGGCGGGGCCGCGCCGGCGGCGGTCGCGACGGTGCTCGCCCTGGCCCTGCTGCCGGTGGTGGAGGGGCTGTTCCCGGCCGGCCGCGCGCGGCTGCGGACGCCGGCCGTGCCCGGGGTCGCCGTCGTCCTGACCGTGCTGCTCACCGCCGTCGGGCTGGCCGTGGACCGCTTCGACCCGCAGCACCCGGTGCCCAGCCGGCTGGTCTACGCCCTGGAGGCCGACACCGGCGAGGCGTGGTGGGCCAGCACCGAGGACGACCCGGGGGAGTACACGGCGCGCTACGTCGGCACCCCGCGGACGCTGCCGCACGACTACCCGTACCTCGCCGGGGAGGCGGTGGCGGCCGGGCCGGCGGAGGTCGCGGGCCTGCCGACGTCGCGGGTCGAGGTCGTCGACGACCGCTCCTCCGGCGGGCAGCGGACGGTCACCGTGCGGGTCACGCCGCAGCGCGAGGTCCGGCTGGTGGTGCTGGACCTGACCGCCGACGGCGGCACGGTCACCGCCGCCCGCGTGGAGGCGCGCGACGTCCCGGCGCAGGCGCTGGGGGAGGACCGGCTGTGGGTCACCTTCCACGCGCCGCCCGCGCAGGGCGTGGAGGCGACGTTCACCGTGGACGGCGACGGGCCGCTGCGGCTGCGGGTGGTCGACGGCAGCGACGGGCTGGACGACCTGCCCGGCTTCGAGCCCCGCCCACCGGGCGTGGACGCGGCCGGCACGCACAGCTCCGACCTCGTGGTCGTGGGGGCGACGACGGACCTCGGCTGACCCGGCGCCGCACGCCGACCTGTGGCCGTCCCGGCGCGGTCGGGGCAGCCGCAGGTCGGCACCGGGCGCTCAACCGCCGTGGCGGGCCAGCAGCTCCGCGCCGATCGCGGCCAGCTCCGCGCGCACCGCGGCGGGCTCGACCACCTCCACCGCGGCGCCGAACCCGGCCAGCTGCTCGGCGACCGCGCGCACCGTGTGGGCCGCGACCCGCAGCCGCACGCGCCCGTCGCCGTCCGGGCCGCCCTCGACGGCGCAGTGCCGGCCGAACCGGTCGCGCAGCACCGGCACCAGCCGCGCGGGCACCACCACCGTCGCGGCCTCCGGCGACCGGCGCCGCTCCACCTCGCCGACCACCTCGTCCCACGCGCCGGGCAGGTCGAGCCCGGCGGGCCGCTCGAAGCCCTCCCCGGTCACCGCCGGCGCCCCCATGCGGTCGACGCGGAAGGTGCGCCGGCCAGCGGCGGTGCCGGCCACCAGGTACCAGGTGCCGTCCTTGTCCACGAGCCCCCACGGCTCGGCCCGCCGCCGCCCGGGCGCGCCGCCGCGCCCGGCGTAGTCGAACTCCACCACCCGCCGGGCGACGACGGCGTCGAGCAGCAGCGCCACCTCCGGCCGGTCCCGGGCCCGCTCGCCCCAGCCGGACGGGTCGACGACGACCGCCTCCGCGGCGGCCGCGGCCTCGGCGCGGAAGGTCCCCGGCAGCGCCCGCAGCAGCTTGCGCAGCGCGCCCCGGGCGTCCGGCCCGGCCGCGGTGGCGGGGCCGAGCAGCAGGAACAGCGCCCGCGCCTCGGGCCCGGTCAGGCCGGTCAGGTCGGTGCGCGCCCCGCCGACCAGCTGCCACCCGCCGCCCCGCCCGGCCTGCGGGTACACCGGCACGCCCGCGGCCGACAGCGCCTCCAGGTCGCGCCGGGCGGTCGCGACCGACACCTCCAGCTCGGCGGCGGCCTGCGCGGCGGTGACCCGGCCGCGGGCCTGGAGCAGCAGGAGGAGGGCCACCAGCCGGTCGGCGCGCACGCCGCCGAGGATGCCGCGGAAAGTGCTCAGGAGGTGAGCACTTCCCCGCGGAGCATGGGATCCAGCGGGACGCAGCAGGCGGACCGCCCGACGGAGGGACCCTCCCGTGCTCCGAGGACTGGCCACCGTGACCCTGCTCGCCGACGACGTCCCCGCCGCCGTCCGCTGGTACGCCGGCGTGCTCGGCACCGGGCCCTACTTCACCCGGCCGGTCGAGGGGCCGTCGGCCTACGTCGAGTTCCGCATCGGCGACGACGAGGACGAGCTCGGGATCATGGACGCCCGCTACGCCACCTGGGCCGCCGGGCAGCCGGCCGGCGTCGTCGTCCACTGGCACGTCGACGACCTGCCCGCCGCGCTGCGGCGCCTCGAGGACGCCGGCGCCACCGTCGTCTCCCCGCCCACCGTCCGCGGCGAGGGCTGGTCCACCGCGGTGGTCGCCGACCCGTTCGGCAACCTGCTCGGCCTCATCACCAGCCCGCACTGGGCCGCCGCGCACGGCGGCTGACCGGGGTCAGCTGCGCAGGTAGGACGCGCCGTTGACGTCGACGATCGTCCCGGTGCTGAACCGCGCCTCCGGCGACGCCAGCCACAGCACCGCCGAGGCCACCTCCTCCGGGCGCGCGACCCGGCCGAACGGCGACTGCGCGCGGACGGCGTCGCCACCGGGGCCGTCGAGCACCTCGCGCGCCATCTCGGTCTGCACGAAGCCCGGCGCCACCGCGGTGACCGAGATGCCCAGCGGCGCGAGCGCCAGCGCCATCGACTGCGCGAACGCGTTCATCCCGGCCTTCGAGGCGCCGTAGGCCGGGTTCTGCGGCTCGCCGCGGAAGGCGCCGCGGCTGGACACGTTGACCACCGCGCCGCCGCCGGCGGCCCGCAGGTGCGGCACGGCGCGGAAGGTCGCGTGGGCCGCGCCGAGCAGGTTGACCGCGAGCGTCCGCTCCCACACCTCCTGCCAGTGCTCGAACGACGACTCCAGCGGCGGGGAGGCGACGAAGACGCCGGCGTTGTTGACCAGCACGTCCAGCCCGCCCAGCGCTTCGGCGGCGGCGTCGACCATCGCGCCCACGGCCTCGGCGTCGGTCATGTCGGCCTGCACCAGCGCGTGGCCGGACCCGGGCAGCTCGGCGAGCACGGCCTCGGCGCGCTCCTTCGACGTGCCCCAGTGGACGGCCACCCGGTCCCCGCGCCCGGCGAAGGCGCGGGCGATCGCGCGGCCGATGCCGCGGGAGCCACCGGTGACGAGGACGGCGCGCGAGGAGGAGGTCACGGGCGGGCAGTCAACCAGCCCGGCCACCGGCGGCCCGCGTCACCACCGGCCCCGGTGGACGACCTCGTCCACGCCCCGCCGGCCGCGCCGCAGCGACGGCGAGCGCCGGTCGTCCCCGCCCGGGTAGCCGACCGACACGACGCCGACCGGCCGGTGGGTGCCGGGAATCCCGAACGCCTCCCGGACGGCGTCCACCCGCTCGGCCGGGACGCCGAACAGGCAGGCGCCGAGCCCCTCGTCGACGGCGGTCAGCAGCATCATCAGCGCCGCCATCCCGGCGTCGACGTCCCACCAGGGCACCGGCCAGCGGGTCTCGTCGCGATCGGTCCAGCCCTTGTCCGGCTCGGCGTAGCGGTCGAGGTAGGCGGCCTTCGACGACAGCGGGACCACCAGCAGCGGCGCCCGCCGCATCCGGGACAGCCACGCGTCGGGCGCGCCCTCCCCGGCGGTCACCGACCAGAACCGCTCCCGGTCGGCGGGGTCCTCGAGCACCAGGAACGCCCAGCCCTGGGTGAACCCGGCCGAGGGCGCCCGGATCGCGTGCTCGAGCAGCCGCTCGCGCACCTCCGGCGGCACCGGCCGGTCGGGGTCGTAGTCGCGCACCATGCGGCGCCTGCGGACGACGTCGGCGAACTCCACCCCCGCAGCCTGCCTCGGGTGGGTCAGGCCACAGCGGCCCGGTCCCTAGGCTGGGAGCGTGCCGACCCTCCAGCTGCTCCCCGCCGTCGACGTCGCCGACGGCCAGGCCGTCCGACTCGTCCAGGGGGAGGCCGGCAGCGAGACCTCCTACGGCGACCCCCTCGACGCCGCCCTGCAGTGGCAGCGCGACGGCGCCGAGTGGGTGCACCTGGTCGACCTCGACGCCGCCTTCGGCCGCGGCAGCAACCGCGAGCTGGTCGCGCGCGTCGTCGGCGAGCTCGACGTCGACGTGGAGCTGTCCGGCGGCATCCGCGACGACGAGTCGCTGGCCGCGGCCCTCGCCACCGGCTGCCGCCGGGTCAACCTCGGCACCGCGGCGCTGGAGTCGCCCGAGTGGTGCGCCCGCGCCATCGCCGAGCACGGCGACCGCATCGCCGTCGGCCTCGACGTCCGCGGCACCCGGCTGGCCGCCCGCGGCTGGACCCGCGAGGGCGGCGAGCTCTACGAGACCCTCGCCCGCCTCGACGCCGAGGGCTGCGCCCGCTACGTGGTCACCGACATCACCAAGGACGGCACGCTGCGCGGCCCCAACCTCGACCTGCTGCGGGAGGTCTGCGCCGCCACGCCCCGGCCGGTGGTCGCCTCCGGCGGGGTCAGCTCGCTCGAGGACGTGCGGGCGCTGGCCGGGCTGACCGCGGTCGGCGTCGAGGGCGCGATCGTCGGCAAGGCCCTCTACGCCGGCGCGTTCACGCTGCCCGAGGCGCTGGCGGTCACCCGCGAGGTCTCGTCGTGACCGCGCGGCGGATCGGCTCCGGCGGGCCCTGGGAGGACGTCGTCGGCTACAGCCGGGTCGTCGTCGCCGGGGACTCGGCGTGGGTGAGCGGCTGCACCGCCACCGTCGACGGCGCGGTCGTCCACCCCGGCGACGTGGGCGCGCAGGCCCGGGTCGCGTTCGGCGTGCTGGTCGCCGCGCTGGAGTCGGCGGGCCTGACCGCCGCCGACGTCGTCCGCACCCGCATGTACGTCACCGACACCTCCCGCTGGGAGGAGGTCGGGCGCGTGCACGGCGAGGTCTTCGGCGCGGTCCGGCCGGCCACCGCGATGATCGGCGTGGCCTCGCTGCTGCACCCCGACATGCTGGTCGAGGTGGAGGCCGACGCGGTCCGGGGGGCGGGGACGTGAGCGAGCTCGCGAGCTCACGCACGAGCGGAGCAGCCGGGCGAACGCCGCCGACGAGCGCCAGCGAGGAGGCGTCGTGAGCCTCGCGGTGCGCGTGATCCCGTGCCTGGACGTCGACGCCGGCCGGGTGGTCAAGGGCGTGAACTTCGTCGACCTGCGCGACGCCGGCGACCCGGTCGAGATGGCCCGCGTCTACGACGCCGAGGGCGCCGACGAGCTCACCTTCCTCGACATCACCGCCAGCTCCGGCGACCGGGAGACCACCTACGACGTCGTCCGGCGCACCGCCGAGAGCGTCTTCATCCCGCTCACCGTCGGCGGGGGCGTGCGCAGCCCCGACGACGTCGACCGGCTGCTGCGGGCCGGCGCGGACAAGGTCGCGGTCAACACCGCCGCGGTCGCCCGGCCCGAGCTGATCAGCGAGATCGCCGACCGCTTCGGCAGCCAGGTGCTCGTGCTCTCCCTCGACGCCCGCCGGGTGCGCGACGGCGCGGCCACCGACTCCGGCTTCGAGATCACCACGCACGGCGGGCGCCGCGGCACCGGCCGGGACGCCGTCGAGTGGGTGGTGCAGGCCGCGCAGCTCGGGGTGGGGGAGGTGCTGCTCAACTCGATGGACGCCGACGGCACCCGCGCCGGCTTCGACACCGAGCTGATCCGCGCCGTCCGCCGCGAGGTGAGCGTCCCGGTGGTCGCCAGCGGCGGCGCCGGGGCGGTCGAGCACTTCCCGCCCGCGGTCGAGGCCGGCGCCGACGCGGTGCTCGCGGCCAGCGTCTTCCACTTCGGCACGCTGCGGATCGGCGACGTCAAGGCCGCGCTGGCCGGCGCCGGCGTCCCGGTGCGCACCGCCGCGGACACGCCCCTGCGCTGACCGCGCCCGGCCGTCGTACACCTCCGCGGAGGTGCACCGGACGCGTCAGCCGACCGGGGCGCCGTCCCGCACGACGACCCGGGCGACGTCGGTGCGCCCGGTCGCCCAGAGCAGGACCTCCATCGGCTCGCCCTCGACCGTGGTGGGTGCCGACCCGGCGCGGATCCGCTTCCCGGGGCCGGGGACGTCGCTGCGCTGCAGCACCAGGCCGCCGGGGTGCCGCGCGGCCGCCGCGCGGGCGAACAGCTGCGCCGCGCCCCAGAGCCGGTCGGCGTCGGCCGGCGGCAGCGCGCGCGGCGCCCAGCCGGGAAGCGCCCGCCGCACGTCCTCGTGGTGGATCGCGAACTCGGCGGAGTCCGCGACCGCCGACACCCCGGGCCAGCCCATCGGCAGCCACGCCGGCGGGCCCTGCCGGACCCGCGCCACCAGCTCGGGATACGCCGTCGAGGTGCGCAGCCGGTCCTCGACCCGCTCCGCGTGGGCGTGCAGCCGCCCGCCGACCGGCGTGCGCTCCAGCGCGTAGCCGGGCAGCGCGTCGGGACGTCGGTCGCGGGTCACCAGGTGGGCGGCCAGGTGGGCCGTCGTCCACCCCTCGCAGCAGGTCGGGGCGTCGGGGCCGAGCTCGTCGAGGAGGTCGGCGAGGGCCGCGCGCTCGCGGGCGGCGAGCGGGCGGGAAGAGGGAGTCACCACGGCGGGTTACCGATCCCGTCCACCCGGAAAACCCGCAGGCCCCTGTCGGTACCGCCGGTTAGCCTGAGTAACGACTGCGAGTGCCGCGGTCGCGAACCCCGAGGAGATCCGTGCCCCGCGCCCGAGACGCCGTCGTCCGGCGGGGACTGCGCCACGTCGCCCGGTCCATCCGCGAGCAGCGCGGGATGTTCACCCTCGCCCTGCTCGCCAGCAGCCTCTACGCCGCGATGACCGTGCTGTCGGCGTTCGTCATCGGCGGGGTCACCGACCGGGTGGTGCTGCCGGCCTTCGCCGACGGCGACACCACCGCCGGCGCGCTCACCCTCGCCGTCGTGGTGATCCTCGGCGTCTCGGTGCTCAAGATCCTCGGCATCCTCGGCCGGCGGCTGTTCGCCGGCGTGATGGCCTACCGGCTGCAGGCCGACTACCGCCGCCGCGTCACCGCGCAGTACCTGCGGCTGCCGCTGGCCTGGCACCAGCGCCACCCCACCGGGCAGCTGCTGTCCAACGCGAACTCCGACGTCGAGGCCTCCTGGTACTTCGTCTCCCCGCTGCCCTTCGCCTGCGGGACGCTCGTGATGATCGCCATCACCGTCGTCGCGCTGGTGGCCACCGACCCGCTGCTGGCGCTGGTCGGCCTGGTCGTCTTCCCGCTGGTCTTCGTGGTCAACGCCGTCTACTCGCAGGTGATGAGCCCGCGGATGCAGCGGGCGCAGCAGCTGCGCGCCGAGGTCAGCGAGATCGCCCACGAGAGCTTCGACGCCGGCCTGGTGGTCAAGACCCTCGGCCGCGAGGACGTCGAGAGCACCCGGTTCACCGAGCGCGCCCGGGAGCTGCGCGACGGGCTGGTCTCGGTCGGCCGGGTGCGCGGGCTGTTCGACCCGCTCATGGAGGCGCTGCCCAACCTCGGCACGCTCGCCGTGCTGCTGGTCGGCGCCGGCCGGGTCGCCTCCGGCGCCACCGACGCCGGCGACCTGGTGAGCATCGCCTACCTGTTCACCCTGCTCGCGCTGCCCATCCGCGCGATCGGCTGGGTGCTCGCCGACCTCCCGCGCGCGCTCGCCGGCTTCGACCGGGTCACCCCCGTCCTCGACGCCACCGGCGAGACCCCGCACGGCCCGGAGACCGCGCCCGCCGGCGACGGCGGCGCCCGGCTGGGCCTGCGCGCGGTCGACCACGTCTTCGACGGCGCGTCGCAGCCGGTGCTGTCGCAGGTCACCTTCGACGTCGCGGCCGGCAGCACGGTCGCCGTCGTCGGGCCGACCGGCTCGGGCAAGTCGACGCTGGCCGGGCTGCTGGTGCGGCTGGTCGACCCGGCCGGCGGCGAGGTGCTGCTCGACGGCGTCGACCTGCGTCGGCTGCGCGAGGGCGAGGTCAGCGGCCAGGCCGCGTTCGTCCCGCAGGGCACCTTCCTCTTCGACGACACCGTCCGCGGCAACGTGACCCTCGGCGGCGGGTACGGCGACGACGAGGTGCGCGCGGCGCTGCGCGTGGCCGCCGCCGAGGACTTCGTCGACCGGCTGCCCGAGGGCCTCGACACCCGCGTCGGCGAGCGCGGCGCCACCCTCTCCGGCGGCCAGCGGCAGCGGCTCGCCCTCGCCCGCGCCGTCATCCGCCGGCCCCGGCTGCTCGTCCTCGACGACGCCACCAGCGCCGTCGACCCCGCCGTCGAGGCGCGCATCCTCGACGCGCTGCGCTCGGCCGACCGGCCCTCGACCGTGGTCGTCGTCGCCTACCGGCAGGCCACCATCGCCCTCGCCGACGAGGTGGTGTGGCTGGAGAACGGCCGGGTCACCGCCCGCGGCAGCCACGAGGAGCTGCTGGCCACCGTGCCCGGCTACGCCGCGCTGGTCCGCGCCTACTCCCAGGCGGAGGTGGCGGCGTGAGCGCCGTGGACACCGGGCGGCGGGAGGGCGCGTTCGCCACCCTGCGCCGCGGGCTGCGGATGATGCCGGAGTTCCGCCGCGGACTGCCGGCCACGTTCGCGCTCGCGCTGGTCGCCACCGCCGGGCGGGTGGTCGTGCCGATCGCCGTCCAGCAGGTCATCGACCGCGGCCTGCTCGCCCCCGGCGGCCCCGACCTCGGCCTGGTCCGCACGCTGGTGCTGGTCTGCGCGGTCGTCGTCCTGGTCACCGGGGTGGCGGTCTACCGGATGAACGTCCGGCTGTTCCGCACCACCGAGACCGCGCTGGCCGGGCTGCGCGCCCGGGCGTTCCGGCACGTGCACGACCTGTCCGTGCTGCACCAGCAGGGCGAGCGCCGCGGCTCCCTGGTCTCCCGGGTCACCAGCGACGTCGACCAGCTGTCCACCTTCATGCAGTGGGGCGGCGTCCTCGGCGTGGTCAGCCTCGGCCAGCTGGTCGTGGCCACCGTCGTCATGGCGGTCTACTCCTGGCAGCTGACCCTGCTGGTGCTCGCCTGCTTCCTGCCGCTGGCCTTCGCCGTCCGCTGGTTCGCCCGCCGGCTGCAGGTCGCCTACGGCGTGGTCCGCGAGCGGGTCGGCGACGTGCTCGCCGCGGTGTCGGAGTCCGTCGTCGGCGCGCCGACGGTGCGCGCCTACGGCATCCGCGAGCGGACGGCGGCCCGCCTCGACCGGGCCATCGGCCGGCACTACCGCGCCCAGGTCGACGCGCAGAAGGTCACCGCGGCCGTCTTCGTCACCGGCGAGTTCGCGGCCGCGGTCGCCAACGCCGCCGTCGTCGTGGTCGGCGTGCTGCTCGGCGTGGCCGGGCAGGTCAGCGCCGGCACGCTCGTCGCCTTCCTGTTCCTCGTCACGCTCTTCGTCGCGCCGGTGCAGACCGCCAGCGAGGTGCTCAACGAGGGGCAGAACGCGATCGCCGGGTTCCGCCGGGTGCTCGACGTCCTCGACACCGAGCCCGACGTCCGCGACCCCGCCGCCGGCGGCACCGCGCGCGAGCTGCCGGCCGGGCCGCTCGGCGTGCGGCTCGAGCACGTCACCTTCCGCTACGCCCGCGGCGCGCGGGCGGCCCTCGACGACGTCGACCTCGCGCTGGCGCCGCGCCGCCGCTACGCCGTCGTCGGGGAGACCGGGTCGGGGAAGACGACGTTCGCCAAGCTGGTCACCCGGCTCATGGACCCCACCGAGGGGCGGGTGCTGCTCGGCTCCGACGCCGCCGGCTGGGTGCCGCTGCCCGACGTGGCGTTCGCCTCGCTGCGCCGGCGGGTCGGCATGGTGCCGCAGGACGGTTTCCTCTTCGACGCCACCGTCGCCGACAACGTCCGCTACGGCCGCCCGGACCTCACCGACGAGCAGGTGACCGCGGCCTTCGCCGAGCTCGGTCTCGGCGACTGGCTGGCCGGCCTGGCCGACGGCGTCGCGACGCCGGTGGGCCAGCGCGGGGAGTCGCTGTCGGCGGGGGAGCGGCAGCTGGTCGCCATCGCCCGCGCGCACGTGGCCGCGCCCGACCTGCTGGTGCTCGACGAGGCCACCAGCGCCGTCGACCCGGCCACCGAGCGGCGGCTGACCCTGGCGCTGGACCGGCTCACCGAGGGCCGCACCACGCTCACCATCGCGCACCGGCTGTCCACCGCCGAGCGGGCCGACGAGGTGCTCGTCGTCGACGCCGGCCGGGTGGTGCAGCGCGGCACGCACGCGGACCTGGTCCACGCCGTCGGCCCCTACGCGCGGCTGCACGCCTCGTGGCGCCGGTCGTCGGCGGGGGAGCCCGAACGCGTCGCCTGAGCGGGCGGCGGTCCTAGGCTCCGCGGCGTGACCACGTCCTCCACCAGCCCCTCCCGCATGCCCGGCACGGCGATCGCCGCCGCGGCGATCGGCGCCCTCGGCGTGCTGCCGCTGGCCCTGGTCACCGTCCTGCCGTTCGCCCTCGGCGGCGTGCAGTCCGACGACGTCCGCGACTGGTGGGTCTACGCGCTGCTCCTGCTGCCCGTGCTCCAGGTCTTCGGTGTCGTCTGGCTGGTCTCCCGCCGGGGCCGGTGGCCGCTGCTCCTGGGAGCCGTGGGCTCGCTGGGGTTCGCCCTCCTCGTCATCGCGACGGCGGTCGCGGTCGGCGAGGACGTGGGCGCCGCGCCGGTCGTCGTGGCCGTCTGCCCCCTGGTCGCGGCCGGCCTCGCGCTCAGTCCCCGGGTGACGGCCTGGCTGGCCGGCCGCCGCCGTCCGGGCTGACGGGGTCCGGCCGCGGGGGCCTCCCTGCGGGGCCCGCCGCGAGCGTGCGAGTGGCGGAGGGCAGGGAGGCCCCTTCTCTAGGCTGCCCGGCATGCCGTCGTCCCCGCCCCGCCGGACGACGACCCGCCGCTCCCCGCGGGCGGCGCCCGCGGCGTCGGCCGTCCGGCGGGCCGCCCCGCCGCCCGCTGCCGGGCGCCCGCTCACCGCGCCGTTCGCCGCCGCGTTCGGCCTGCTCGTCGCCGCCGAGGACCTGTACCTCGGGTGGCTGCTCTGGGACGGCCTGCCCCCGCGCTGGGGCTGGTACCTGGCCGCCTCCGCCGTCCTGGCGCTGCCGGCGGTCGCCGGGGCGGCGCTGGTGTGGGCCGGCCGGGGCCGCGGGTGGCTGGTCCTCGCCGTCGCCGCGGTGCTGCCGCTGCTCCTGCTGCTCGGCGTGGCCCTGCTGTTCGGCGCCCTCGGCGACGGCTCGTCGGTCGGGTGGGCGCTGGCGCTGCTGGTGGGCCCGGCCGGCTGCCTGGCGCTGACGGTGCGCCGCCCGATCCGGGAGTGGACCCGTCCCGGCCGGGCGACACCGCCCCCGGCGCAGCCGGGGCGGACCCCCCGGGGCGGCCGCGCCCGCTAGCGTGCCCGCCGTGATCGACACAGACGTCGTCGTGGTGGGGTCCGGCCTGGCCGGCCTGGTGGCCACCGCCGAGCTGGCCGACGCCGGCCGGCGGGTGGTGCTCGTCGAGCAGGAGCCGGAGGCGTCCTTCGGCGGGCAGGCGTGGTGGTCCTTCGGCGGCCTGTTCCTCGTCGACTCGCCCGAGCAGCGCCGCCTGCGCGTCCGCGACTCGCTGGAGCTGGCCCGCCAGGACTGGTTCGGCACCGCCGCCTTCGACCGCGCCGAGGACCACTGGCCCCGGCAGTGGGCCGAGGCGTACCTGGAGTTCGCCGCGGGGGAGAAGCGGGCCTGGCTGCGCGAGCAGGGCGTCGGCTTCTTCCCCGTCGTCGGGTGGGCCGAACGCGGCGGCTACACCGCCACCGGCCACGGCAACTCCGTGCCCCGCTTCCACATCGTCTGGGGCACCGGCCCCGGCATCGTCGAGCCGTTCGCCCGCCGGGTCCGCGCCGCCGTCGAGCGCGGGCTGGTCGAGCTGCGCTTCCGGCACCGGGTGACCGCGCTGGTCGTCACCGACGGCGCTGTCACCGGCGTCCGCGGCGAGGTGCTCGAGCCCAGCGGCGTCGCCCGCGGCGAGGCCAGCTCGCGCACCGCCGTCGGGGACTTCGAGATCACCGCCCAGGCCGTCGTCGTCACCTCCGGCGGCATCGGGGGCAACCACGACCTGGTCCGGCAGAACTGGCCGGCCCGGCTGGGCCCCCCGCCGCAGCGGCTGCTGTCCGGCGTCCCCGCGCACGTCGACGGGCTCATGCTCCAGGCCACCGAGGCCGCCGGCGCCAACCTCATCAACCGCGACCGCATGTGGCACTACACCGAGGGGATCGCCAACCACTCCCCGGTGTGGGCACGGCACGGCATCCGGATCCTGCCCGGGCCCTCGTCGCTGTGGCTGGACGCGACCGGGCAGCGGCTGCCGGTCCCGCTGTTCCCCGGCTTCGACACCCTGGGCACCCTCGCCCACATCGGGCAGACCGGCTACGAGCACACCTGGTTCGTGACGACGAAGAAGATCGTCGAGAAGGAGTTCGCGCTGTCGGGCTCCGAGCAGAACCCCGACCTCACCGGCAAGGACGTCCGGCTGCTGCTGAACCGGGTCAAGGCGGGCGTGTCCGCCCCGGTGCAGGCCTTCCTCGACCGCGGCGAGGACTTCGTGACGGCGTCCTCCCTGCCCGAGCTGGTCGCCGGGATGAACCGGATCACCGGCGGCACGCCCGAGGTGTCGCTGGAGACCGTGGAGCGCGAGGTCACCGCCCGCGACCGCGCGGTGGACCACCCGTTCACCAAGGACCTGCAGCTCACCGCGGTCCGCGGCGCCCGCAGCTACCTCGGCGACAAGCTCATCCGGGTGGCCCCGCCGCACCGGCTGCTCGACCCCGCGGCCGGCCCGCTGATCGCCGTCCGGCTCAACCTGCTCACCCGCAAGACCCTCGGCGGGCTGGAGACCGACCTGTCCGGCCGGGTGCTGCGCGCCGGCGGCGAACCGTTCCCCGGCCTGTACGCCGCCGGGGAGGCGTCCGGGTTCGGCGGCGGCGGCATGCACGGCTACCGGTCGCTGGAGGGCACCTTCCTCGGCGGCTGCCTGTTCTCCGGCCGGGTCGCCGGCCGGGCGCTGGCGGCGGCCCTGTGAGCTCGCCCGGCAGCCCCTGGGCCGACCCGGCCGCCGGGACCGAGCCGGTCGCCTACGCGGGCCCGCCGGCCACCGCCCCGTACGCCGCGCCGGCCCCGGTGTACCCGGGGTACGCGCCGGGCTGGCCGGCCGCGCCGTACTGGCCGGCCTACGGCCCGCCGGTGCCGCAGCGGCCGCGCCGGCCGGGGCAGGTGGTCGCCGCGGCGGTCCTCGCGTTCGTGCAGGCCGCCGTCGTCGCGCTGTCGTCGGCCTACGTGCTGCTGCTTGCCAGCACGTTCGGCCTGTTCGCCGGCATCCCCGACCACTCCGGCGGCGGGGGCGACGACGTCTCCGGCCTGGTCACCGAGGTCACGGTGCTCTCGGCGGTCCAGCTGGCCTCGGCGGTGCTGCTGGTCGTCGCCGGGGTGCTGGTGCTCAACCGGCGCAGCCGGGCGGTGTGGACGACGCTGCTCGCCGGCTTCGGCGTGCAGCTCGCCCTGGCCGCCTACTGGCTGGTCCGGCTGACCTCCCTCGCCGACGTCGCCGGCTTCGACCCGACCGGCGTGCTCGTCGTCGGCGTGCTGTTCTACGCCGCCGCCCCGGCCGTGGGGCTGGGCCTGCTGCTGGTCGGCGCCGTCCGCCGGTGGGCCGCCGGCGGGGACGCGCCACCGGCCGCGGGGTGACCGCGCGGGGCCGCCGGACCGGCCGGTCCCCGCGGCGGGGGAGAATCGCGGGCATGCCCGCCGTGCCCGCCGTCGACTCCGCCCTCGACCCCGCCGTCGCCGCGCTGCTGCGCCGCGACCCGGCGGGACTGGTCGCCGCCGTCGTGCAGCAGCACGACACCGGCGAGGTCCTCATGGTCGCCTGGATGGACGACGAGGCGCTGCACCGCACCCTGACCACCGGCCGGGCCACCTACTGGTCCCGCAGCCGCGGGGAGTACTGGGTGAAGGGCGAGACGTCCGGGCACCGGCAGTGGGTCCGCGACGTGCGCCTGGACTGCGACGGCGACGCGCTGCTGGTGCTCGTCGACCAGGAGGGCCCGGCCTGTCACACCGGCGCGCGCAGCTGCTTCTCCCGCGACCTGGAGGTCACCCGTGCGGCTCGGTGAGACCAGCCCCTCGCGCGAGGCGTTCGCCGCCCTGGACCAGCCGGTCGTGCCGGTGACCCGGCGGCTGCTGGCCGACGGCGAGACCGCCGTCGGCATCTACCGCAAGCTGGCCGGCAACCGGCCCGGCACCGTGCTGCTCGAGTCGGCCGAGCAGGGCAAGCGCTGGTCGCGCTACAGCTTCGTCGGCGTGCGCAGCGCCGGGGTCCTCACCGAGCGGGACGGGCGGACCCTGTGGCTCGGCGACCCGCTGCCCGGGCTCACCGACGACCTGCCCGAGGACCCCCTGGCCGCGGTCCACACGCTGGCCCGCCGGCTGCGCTCGCCGCGCCGGGAGGACCTGCCGCGGCTGACCGGCGGGCTGGTCGGCTACCTCGGCTACGACGTCGTCCGGCGGCTGGAGCGGCTGCCGGTCACCGCCACCGACGACCTCGGCATGCCCGAGCTGTCGCTGGCCCTGGTCACCGACCTCGCCGTCCTCGACCACACCGACGGCACCGTGCTGCTCATCGCCAACGCCCTGACCGGGTCCGGCGACGCCGACACGGCCTGGGACGACGCCGTCGCCCGCCTCGACGCCATGGCCGCCGACCTCACCAAGGCGGTGCCGCCGGGGGTGGCCACGTTCGCCCCCGCCGAGCCGCCGCCGGTGCGCAGCACGATGGCGCCGGGGGAGTACGAGGCCGGGGTGGAGGCGGTGCGCGAGCACATCCGCGCCGGCGACGCCTTCCAGGTCGTGCTGGCCCAGCGGTTCGAGACCGACACCGACGTCGACGCGCTCGACCTCTACCGGGTGCTGCGGGCCACCAACCCCTCGCCGTACATGTACCTGCTGCGCTTCGCCGGCCGGGAGACGCCCTTCGACGTCGTCGGCTCGTCGCCGGAGGCGCTGGTGACCGTGACCGGCAGCTCGGCCGTCGTGCACCCGCCGGCCGGCACCCGCCCGCGCGGCGCCACCGAGGAGGAGGACCTGCGGCTGGCCGAGGGACTGCTCGCCGACCCCAAGGAGCGCGCGGAGCACGTCATGCTCGTCGACCTCGCGCGCAACGACCTGGGCCGGGTGTGCGTGCCGGGCACGGTCGAGGTGCCCGACTTCATGCGGATCGAGTACTACAGCCACGTCATGCACCTGGTGTCCACCGTCGGCGGCGAGGTGGCCCCCGGCCGCGACGCGCTCGACGTCTTCGACGCGACCTTCCCGGCCGGCACCGTCTCCGGTGCCCCGAAGCCGCGGGCGATGGAGATCATCGAGTCGCTGGAGCCCACCCGGCGGGCGCTGTACGCGGGCACCGTCGGGTACCTGGACGCGAGCGGGGACATGGACATGGCGATCGCCATCCGCACCGCGGTGCTCCACCAGGGCCGGGCGTACGTGCAGGCCGGCGCCGGGATCGTCGCCGACAGCGACCCCGCCACCGAGGAGGCCGAGACCCGGCACAAGGCGCGGGCGGTGCTCTCGGCGATCGCGACCGCGGAGGGCATGCGGGAGGTGCGGTGACGGCGGCGCGGCGGGAGCTGGGGACGGCGCTCGCCGGCTGCGCGGTCGCCGGCGGGCTGGCGCTGTCGGCGGGCGGGCAGACCTGGGCCACGGTCACGGTCACCCGGCGCCCGCCGCTGCCGCCGGTCACCGAGACGCTGACCGGGTCGTCGCTGGCGCCGCTGGTGCCCGCCGCGGGGCTGCTGCTGCTCGCCGCGGCGGTCGCCGTCCTCGCGGTGCGCGGCGCCGGGCGGGTCGCGGTGGGGGTCCTGGTGGCGCTGGCGGGCGCCGCGCTGGCCTGGTCGTCGGTGGGCGTGCTGGCCGGCGGGGTGGACCCTTCCGCGGCGGCACCGGGGGAGCGGCGCACCGCCGACCTCGCGGCCGCCTGGCCGGTGCTGTGCCTGGTCGCCGCCGTCGTCGCGCTCGCCGCCGGCGTGCTGGTCGCGGTCCGCGGCCGCCGCTGGCCGGCCATGGGCCGCCGCTACGAGCGGTCACCCGGCGCGGCGGCCGCGCCGGCCCCGGCGCGGGCCCGCACCGACGAGGACCGGGCGCTGGACGCCTGGCGCGCCCTCGACCGCGGCGACGACCCGACGGCCGACCCCGCCGACGAGGCGCCACCGGGCCCGGCCGGTGACCCGGCGGCCGGGCCCCCGGGCCGCCGTCGCTAGGGTGGGTCCACCCGTCCGACCGGCACCGGACCGGCCGACCCAGCAGCGAGGAGGCGGAGTGACCGTCCTCGACGACATCGTCGCCGGCGTCCGTGAGGACGTCGCGGCGCGCGAGGCGGCCACCCCGCTGGCCGAGGTCCGAGCCGCCGCCCGCGACGCCCGCCCCGCCCGCGACGCCCTGGCCGCGCTCCGCGAGCCCGGCGTCGGCGTGATCGCGGAGGTCAAGCGCCGCAGCCCGAGCAAGGGCGCGCTGGCCGACATCCCCGACCCCGCGGTGCTCGCCGCCCAGTACGCCGCCGGCGGCGCCCGGGTGATCAGCGTCCTCACCGAGCGGCGCCGCTTCGGCGGCTCGCACGCCGACCTGGCCGCCGTCCGCGCCGCCGTCGACGTGCCGGTGCTGTGCAAGGACTTCGTGGTCAGCAGCTACCAGGTGCACGAGGCCCGCGCCCACGGCGCCGACGTCGTCCTGCTGATCGTCGCGGCGCTGGAGCAGAACGCGCTGCTGGGCCTGCTCGAGCGGGTCGAGTCCCTCGGCATGACCGCCCTGGTCGAGGTGCACACCGAGGCGGAGGCCGACCGCGCGCTGGCCGCCGGCGCCTCGGTGATCGGCGTCAACGCCCGCGACCTCACCACCCTCGACGTCGACCTCGGCACCTTCGAGCGGATCGCGCCCGGGCTGCCCTCGGGCGTGGTCAAGGTCGCCGAGTCCGGCGTCCGCGGCCCGCGCGAGCTCATCGCCTACGCCTCCGCCGGCGCCGACGCCGTCCTGGTCGGCGAGGGCCTGGTCACCGCCGGCGACCCGCGCCAGGCGGTCGCCGACCTGGTCACCGCCGGCTCGCACCCGGCCGTGCCGCGCACGACCCGCTAGACCCCGGTCTCGCTGCAGGGACCCGCCGCGAGCCTGCGAGGGGCGGGGGGCAGCGAGGTCCTTAGTCTGGGTGCATGACCACGAGTGCCGTCCACCCGCCCGAGCAGCGCAGCGACCCGGCGCGCCCGGCGTGGCCCGACGCCACCGGTCACTTCGGCGTCTTCGGCGGCCGGTTCGTCCCCGAGGCGCTGGTCGCGGCCCTCGACGAGCTGACCGAGGCCTACGGGGCCATGCGGGTCGACCCCGCGTTCGTCGCCGAGTTCGCCGCCCTGCAGCGGGACTACACCGGCCGCCCGAGCCCGGTCACCGAGGTGCCGCGCTTCGCCGAGCACTGCGGCGGCGCCCGCGTGCTGCTCAAGCGCGAGGACCTCAACCACACCGGCTCGCACAAGATCAACAACGTGCTGGGCCAGGCGCTGCTGACGAAGCGGATCGGCAAGCAGCGGGTCATCGCCGAGACCGGCGCGGGCCAGCACGGCGTCGCCACCGCGACCGCGGCGGCGCTCATGGGCCTGTCCTGCACGATCTACATGGGTGAGGAGGACACCCGCCGGCAGGCGCTCAACGTCGCCCGCATGCGGCTGCTCGGCGCCGAGGTGGTCCCGGTGAGCACCGGCTCGCGCACCCTCAAGGACGCCATCAACGAGGCCTTCCGCGACTGGGTGACCAACGTCGAGACCACCAACTACGTCTTCGGCACCGTCGCCGGCCCGCACCCGTTCCCGGCGATGGTCCGCGACTTCCAGCGGGTGATCGGCGACGAGGCCCGCGCCCAGGTGCTCGAGCGCGAGGGCCGGCTGCCCGACGCCGTCCTCGCCTGCGTCGGCGGCGGCTCCAACGCCATCGGGATCTTCACCGCGTTCGTGCCCGACGAGGGCGTGCGCCTGGTCGGCCTGGAGGCCGGCGGCGACGGCGTCGAGACCGGCCGGCACGCCGCGACGATCACCGGGGGAGCGCCCGGCGTGCTGCACGGCGCCCGCTCCTACCTGCTGCAGGACGACAACGGCCAGACGATCGAGTCGCACTCGATCAGCGCCGGGCTGGACTACCCCGGCGTCGGGCCGGAGCACAGCTTCCTGCACGACGTCGGCCGGGCCGAGTACCGCCCGGTCACCGACGCCGAGGCGATGGAGGCCTTCGCGCTGCTGTGCCGGACCGAGGGCATCATCCCGGCGATCGAGTCCGCGCACGCCCTCGCCGGCGCCGTGCGGCTGGGCCGCGAGCTGGTGGCCGCGGGGGACGGCGGGCGGGGAGGCGAGCCTCCGCTGCTGCTGGTCAACCTCTCCGGCCGCGGCGACAAGGACGTCGAGACCGCGTCGCGCTGGTTCGGCCTCGGCGACCGTGACGAGGTCGACCCCGGCCCCGGCATGGACACCGACCAGCAGCCCACCGAGGGCGCCGTCGCCTCCGGCGACGCGGTGCCCGGCCGGGACGCGGGGAGCCCGGCATGAGCCGGCTCGAGCAGCGGATCCGCGGCGCCAACGCCGAGGGCCGCGCCGCGCTCGTCGCCTACCTGCCGGTGGGCTACCCGGGCGTGGACGACTCGATCGCCGCGATGACGGCCGCCGTCGAGGGCGGGGCCGACGTCGTGGAGATCGGCGTCCCGTACTCCGACCCCGGCATGGACGGCCCGGTCATCCAGCAGGCGGTCGACCCCGCCGTGCGCGCCGGCGTGGGCATGCGCGACGTGCTGCGCGCCGTCGAGGCGGTGGACGCCGCGGGCGCGGTGCCGGTGGTGATGAGCTACTGGAACCCGGTCGAGCGCTACGGCGTCGAGCGGTTCGCCACCGACCTGGCCGCCGCCGGGGGAGCGGGCGCGATTACGCCCGACCTCATCCCGGACGAGGCCGCCGCGTGGCTGGCCGCCGCCGAGGCCGCCGACCTCGACCGCGTCTTCCTCGTCGCGCCGTCGTCCACCGACGCGCGGCTGGCGTCGACCACCGCGGCCTGCCGCGGGTTCGTGTACGCCGCGTCCACGATGGGCGTCACCGGCACCCGCGCCACCGTCGGCGACGCCGCCGAGCGGCTGGTCGCCCGCACCCGCGCGGTCACCGACGTCCCGGTGTGCGTGGGCCTGGGCGTCTCCAACGGCGACCAGGCCGCCGAGGTGGCGGGCTTCGCCGACGGCGTCATCGTGGGGTCGGCCTACGTGCGGGAGCTGCTCGAGGGCCGGGGCGCCGACGGCGTGCGCCGGCTGTCCGAGGAGCTCGCCGCGGGCGTGCGCCGCCGGGTGGCCGTGACGTGACGGTCCTGGCGTCGATCCCGAGCCCGGCCCAGGGGGTGTGGCACCTGGGGCCGTTCCCGCTGCGCGCCTACGCGCTGTGCATCATCGCGGGCATCGTCGCGGCCTGCTGGATCGCCGAGAAGCGGTGGGTCGCCCGCGGTGGCCGGCCCGGCGAGGTCCTCGACATCGCGGTCTGGGCGGTGCCCTTCGGCATCCTCGGCGGCCGGCTCTACCACGTGATCACGACGCCGCAGCCCTACTTCGGGGAGGGCGGGGACCCGCTGCGGGCGTTCGCCATCTGGGAGGGCGGCCTCGGCATCTGGGGCGCCATCGCCCTCGGCGGCGTCGGCGCGTGGATCGCCTGCCGCCGCCGGGGCATCCCGCTGCCGGCCTTCGGCGACGCCATCGCACCCGGCCTGCTGGTGGCCCAGGCGGTCGGCCGGCTGGGCAACTGGTTCAACCAGGAGCTGTTCGGCCGGCCCACCACGCTGCCCTGGGGCCTGGAGATCGACGCGGCGCACCGTCCCGACGGCTACGAGGCGTTCGCCACGTTCCACCCGACGTTCCTCTACGAGCTGCTGTGGAACCTCGCCGCGGCCGCCGTCGTGGTGTGGGCCGACCGCCGCTTCCGGCTGTCCCACGGGCGCGCGTTCGCGCTCTACGTCGCGCTGTACTGCGCCGGCCGGCTGTGGATCGAGGTGCTGCGCATCGACGACGCCAACCGCTTCCTCGGCGTCCGGCTCAACGTGTTCACCTGCATCGTGGTCGGGCTGCTCGCCGTGGCCTACATGCTCTGGCAGCGGGGCCGCCCGCGGGAGGTCATCGACCGGGCCGCCGTCGGCGGACGTGACGACGACGACACCGCCGCCGCCGACGCCGGCACCGCCGACGCGGCCCCGACCAGCACCGACGCGCCCGCCGAGGAGCGGCGGGGTGACCGGTCTCACGACGCGCCGGGGACGTCCTGACAGGACGCGCCGACGGATCGTTTCGCGCCGGTGAGCCCGGTGTCGCTGCTGTGTACCCTCCTGTCCAGACCGGCCGGTGATCCCGGTGGGTCGCTCGCGTCGTAACCGGGCCAGCGCTGCCCCGCGGGACGACGACCCCGCGCAACCACCCGCGGGGCCGCCGGTCCTCAGCCTGCCCGGGCCACCGTGTCCCGGGCGGTCGCCGGCTCCGCTGTCCCCCTCTGCTTCCGTGCACCGCACCCTCTGACCACCGGCCGGGCCCCGCGCCCCGCGACGTCCCCCCCCAGGGGGCCGCGCGCAGGCCGACGACGGGAGTGATCATGTCCGGGTCCCGCACCCCCGCCCCCCGCACCACCGCCGGCTCGGCCGTCCCCTTCTCGGCCGTCCCCTTCTCGGCTACGCCGGCGGCCTCCGGCCTCTACGACCCGGCGAACGACTCGGACGCCTGCGGCGTGGCCTTCGTGGCCGACGCCCGCGGCCGCCGCTCGCGCGCGATCGTGGCCGCCGGCCTGACCGCGCTGCACAACCTCGACCACCGCGGGGCCGCCGGCTCCGAGCCCAACTCCGGGGACGGCGCCGGCATCCTGACCCAGGTGCCCGACGCGCTGCTGCGGGCCAGCGTCGACTTCGACCTGCCCCCGCTGGGCGAGTACGCCGTCGGCGTCGCCTTCCTCCCGGTCGACGAGCAGGAGCGGGCCGCCCGCTACGCCGACGTCGAGCGGATCGCCGCCGAGGAGGGCCTGACCGTCCTCGGCTGGCGCGACGTGCCGGTCGACCCCGACGGCGCCGACCTCGGCCCCACCGCGCGCGCGGTCATGCCGCACTTCGGGCAGCTGTTCGTCGCCGAGACCATGGGCGCCCGCGCCGACCAGCAGGCCTTCGGCGGCCCGCGCGAGGTCAACGGCGTCACCCGGCTGGAGCGGCGCTCGTTCGTGCTCCGCAAGCGCGCCGAGCGGGAGGCCCGCGAGGCCGGCAGCTCGCTCTACGTCGTCTCGCTGTCCAGCCGCACCGTCACCTACAAGGGCATGCTGACCACCGACCAGCTGCCCGCGTTCTTCCCCGACCTGCGCGACGAGCGCTACGAGTCGGCGATCGCGCTGGTGCACAGCCGGTTCTCCACCAACACGTTCCCGAGCTGGCCGCTGGCGCACCCGTTCCGGTTCATCGCCCACAACGGCGAGATCAACACCATCAAGGGCAACCGCAACCGGATGCGCGCCCGGGAGGCCAAGCTCGAGACCGAGCTGTTCGACGGCCCCGCCGGCCCGGCCTCCGAGCTCGGCCTGGACCGGGTCTTCCCGGTGACCGCGAGCGACTTCAGCGACTCGGCGACCTTCGACGAGGTGCTCGAGCTGCTGCACCTGTCGGGCCGCTCGCTGCCGCACGCGGTGCTGATGATGATCCCGGAGGCGTGGGAGAACCACGACGAGATGGACCCGGCCCGCCGGGCCTTCTACCGGTTCCACTCCTCGATCATGGAGCCCTGGGACGGGCCGGCCTGCGTCGCGTTCACCGACGGCACGCTCATCGGCGCCGTCCTCGACCGCAACGGCCTGCGCCCGGGGCGCTGGTGGCGGACGAAGGACGACCTCGTCGTCCTCGCCAGCGAGGCCGGCGTCCTCGACATCCCGGCCGGCGACGTCGTCGCCAAGGGCCGGCTGCAGCCGGGCCGGATGTTCCTCGTCGACACCGCCTCCGGGCGGATCGTCTCCGACGAGGAGGTCAAGGGCGCCCTGGCCGCCGAGCACCCCTACGAGGACTGGCTGCACGCCGGCCTGGTGCACCTGCCCTCGCTGCCCGAGCGGCGGCGGGCGCGGCCCAGCCACGAGTCGGTGGTCCGCCGGCAGCTGCTGTTCGGCTACACCGAGGAGGACCTGCGCGTCCTGCTCACCCCGATGGCGTCGTCCGGCGCCGAGCCGATCGGCTCCATGGGCACCGACACCCCGATCGCGGCGCTGTCGGACCGCTCCCGGCAGCTCTACGACTACTTCGGGCAGCTGTTCGCCCAGGTGACCAACCCGCCGCTGGACGCCATCCGCGAGGAGCTGGTGACCAGCCTCGGGCGCACCTTCGGCCCGGAGCAGAACCTGCTCTCGGCCACCCCGGCGTCGTGCCGGCAGGTGTACCTGCCCTACCCGGTCATCGACAACGACGAGCTGGCCAAGATCCTGCACATCGACGACGACGGCGACCTGCCCGGCTTCGCCGCCGTCCGGATCACCGGCCACTACGACGTCACCGGCGGCGGCCCCGCGCTGGTCGAGGCGGTCGAGCAGCTGCGGAGCAAGGTCAGCAGGGCGATCGCGGCCGGCGCGCGGGTCATCGTGCTGTCCGACCGCGACTGCGACGAGAAGCGCGCGCCGATCCCGTCGCTGCTCATGACCGCCGCCGTCCACCACCACCTGGTGCGCGAGCGCACCCGCATGGAGGTCGGCCTGGTCGTCGAGTCCGGCGACTGCCGCGAGGTGCACCACGTCGCGCTGCTGCTCGGCTACGGCGCGGCCGCGGTCAACCCGTACCTGGCCTTCGAGTCGATCGAGGACCTCATCCGCGACGGCGTCCTCACCGGCGTGCAGCCCGCCCAGGCGGTGCGCAACGTCGTCAAGGCGCTCGGCAAGGGCGTCCTCAAGGTGATGAGCAAGATGGGCATCAGCACCGTCGGCTCGTACACGATGGCGCAGATCTTCGAGGCCGTCGGCCTGTCGCAGGACGTCGTCGACGAGTACTTCACCGGCACCTCGTGCCCCCTCGGCGGCGTCGGCATGGACGTCCTCGCCGAGGAGGTCGCCATGCGGCACCGGCGCGCCTACCCGGAGAACCCCACCGAGCGCGCGCACCGGCGGCTGGAGACCGGCGGCGAGTACCAGTGGCGCCGCGAGGGGGAGGTGCACCTGTTCAACCCCGAGACGGTGTTCCTGCTCCAGCACTCGACCCGCTCGCGGCAGTTCGAGGTGTTCCAGCGCTACACCGACACCGTCGACGCGCTCTCGGAGGACGCCGCGACGCTGCGCGGCCTGTTCGAGATCCGGAAGGGCGTGCGCCCGCCGGTGCCGCTCGAGGAGGTCGAGCCGGCCAGCGAGATCGTCAAGCGCTTCCAGACCGGCGCGATGAGCTACGGCTCCATCTCGCAGGAGGCGCACGAGACCCTCGCCATCGCCATGAACCGGCTCGGCGGCAAGTCGAACACCGGTGAGGGCGGGGAGGACCCCGACCGCTACGTGCCCGACCCGAACGGCGACCTGCGCCGCTCGGCGATCAAGCAGGTGGCCAGCGGCCGCTTCGGCGTGACCAGCGAGTACCTGGTCAACGCCGACGACATCCAGATCAAGATGGCGCAGGGGGCCAAGCCCGGCGAGGGCGGCCAGCTGCCCGGCGGCAAGGTCTACCCGTGGGTGGCCCGCACCCGGCACTCGACGCCGGGCGTCGGCCTGATCAGCCCGCCGCCGCACCACGACATCTACTCGATCGAGGACCTCAAGCAGCTCATCCACGACCTCAAGAACGCGAACACCGAGGCGCGGATCAACGTCAAGCTGGTCGCCGAGGTCGGGGTCGGGACGGTCGCGGCCGGGGTCAGCAAGGCGCACGCCGACGTCGTCCTGATCTCCGGGCACGACGGCGGCACGGGTGCCGCCCCGCTGACCTCGCTCAAGCACGCCGGCTCGCCGTGGGAGCTCGGCCTGGCCGAGACCCAACAGACGCTGCTGGCCAACGGGCTGCGCGACCGGATCGTGGTGCAGGCCGACGGCCAGATGAAGACCGGCCGCGATGTGCTCGTCGCGATGCTGCTCGGCGCCGAGGAGTACGGCTTCGCCACCGCTCCGCTGGTGGTCTCCGGCTGCATCATGATGCGGGTCTGCCACCTCGACACCTGTCCGGTCGGCGTGGCCACCCAGAACCCGGAGCTGCGCAAGCGGTTCACCGGGCGGCCGGAGTTCGTCGTCACCTTCTTCGAGTTCCTCGCCGAGCAGGTCCGGCAGTACCTCGCCGAGCTGGGCTTCCGCTCGGTCGACGAGGCCGTCGGCCACACCGAGCTGCTCGACACCCGGCGCGCGGTCGACCACTGGAAGGCCAGCGGCCTGGACCTCTCGCCGATGCTCGCGCAGCCCGAGCTGCCCGAGGGCGCGGCCCGCCGGGCGGTCCGCACCCAGGACCACGGCCTCGACGTCGCGCTGGACCAGACGCTGATCCAGCTGTGCGAGGGCGCCCTGCTCGACGCGCGGCCGGTGCGCCTGGAGCTGCCGGTGCGCAACGTCAACCGCACCGTCGGCACGATGCTCGGCTCGATGGTCACCCGCCGCTTCGGCGGCGAGGGTCTGCCCGACGGCACGATCGACCTGACCTTCACCGGGTCGGCCGGCCAGTCCTTCGGCGCCTTCCTGCCGCGCGGCATCACCATGCGGCTGCTCGGCGACGCCAACGACTACGTCGGCAAGGGCCTGTCCGGCGGCCGGATCGTCGTCCGCCCGGCGCCCGAGGCGTCCTTCGCCGCCGAGGACAACGTCATCGCCGGCAACGTCATCGGCTACGGCGCCACCGGCGGGGAGGTGTTCCTGCGCGGGCGGGTCGGCGAGCGGTTCTGCGTCCGCAACTCCGGCGCGCTGGCCGTCGTCGAGGGCGTCGGCGACCACGCGCTGGAGTACATGACCGGCGGCCGCGCGGTGATCCTCGGGCCCACCGGGCGCAACGTCGCGGCCGGCATGTCCGGCGGCATCGGCTACGTCCTGGACCTCGCCCGGCACCGGGTGAACCCCGAGATGGTCGACGTCGAGCCGCTGGACGGCGAGTCCGCGCAGTGGCTGCGCGACGTGCTGGTCCGGTACCACGCCGAGACCGAGTCGCCGGTCGCGGCGGCCCTGCTGGCCGACTGGGGCCGCTGGTCCGAGCAGTTCAGCGTGATCATGCCGCGCGACTACCGTCGCGCCCTCGAGGCCCGGCGCGCCGCCGAGGCCGCCGGCACGGATGTGGATCGAGCAGTGATGGAGGCCGCACGTGGCTGACTCCACGGGGTTCCTGAAGTACGAGCGGGCCCTGCCGCCCCGGCGGCCGGTCGACGTCCGCATCCTCGACTGGAAGGACGTCTACCTCTCCCGGCAGAACGGGGAGGACGGCGTCTACCCGGTCGCCGCGCTGCGCCAGCAGGCCGCGCGGTGCATGGACTGCGGCATCCCGTTCTGCCACCACGGCTGCCCGCTGGGCAACCTGATCCCGGAGTGGAACGACCTCGCCCGCCGGGACGACTGGCGCGACGCGATCGAGCGACTGCACGCGACCAACAACTTCCCGGAGTTCACCGGGAAGCTGTGCCCGGCCCCCTGCGAGGGCGCCTGCGTGCTGAACCTGCAGGACTCGCCGGTCACGATCAAGCAGATCGAGTGGGAGATCATCGACCAGGCCTTCGAGCGCGGCCACGTCGAGCCGCAGGCCCCGGCCGAGCGCACCGGCAAGAAGGTCGCCGTCGTCGGGTCCGGGCCGGCGGGCCTGGCCGCCGCCCAGCAGCTCACCCGCGCCGGGCACGACGTCACCGTCTACGAGCGGGCCGACCGCGTCGGCGGCCTGCTCCGGTACGGCATCCCCGAGTTCAAGATGGAGAAGTCCGTCCTGGACCGGCGGCTGGACCAGATGCGCGCCGAGGGCACCCGTTTCGTCACCGGCGTCGAGGTCGGCGGGTCGGGGGAGGGCGACCTCTCCGCCGAGCAGCTGCGCGGTGAGCACGACGCCGTCGTGATCGCCGCCGGCGCCACCGTCGGGCGCGACCTGCCCGCCCCCGGGCGCGAGCTCGACGGCATCCACCTGGCGATGGAGTTCCTGCCCTTCGGCAACCGGCAGGCGCTCGGCGAGCTGGACGACCCGCCGATCTCCGCCAAGGGCAAGGACGTCGTCATCATCGGCGGCGGCGACACCGGCGCGGACTGCCTGGGCACCTCGCACCGGCAGGGCGCCCGCTCGGTCACCCAGCTGGAGATCATGCCCGCGCCGCCGGACAAGCGGGCCGAGGGCAACCCCTGGCCGACCTACCCGATGATCATGCGGGTCTCCTCGGCCCACGAGGAGGGCGGCGAGCGGCTGTACTCGGTCAACACCGAGCGCTTCCTCGGCGACGACGAGGGCCGCGTGCGCGCCCTGGTGATCCACGAGGTCGAGCGGGTCGACGGCCGGTTCCAGAAGGTCGAGGGCACCGAGCGCGAGCTGCCCGCGCAGCTGGTGCTCCTGGCCATGGGCTTCACCGGCGTGCAGCGCGAGGGCCTGGTCGAGGCGCTGGGCCTCGACGTCGACGGGCGCGGCAACGTCGCCCGCGACGGCGAGTTCATGTCCACCGTGCCCGGCGTGTTCGTGGCCGGGGACGCCGGCCGCGGCCAGTCGCTGATCGTGTGGGCCATCGCCGAGGGCCGCGCCGCCGCCGGCGCGGTCGACCAGTGGCTGACCGGCAGCTCCATGCTGCCCCGCCCGGTCACCCCGACGGCGGTGGCGCTGCGGTAACACCGTCGTCCTCCGGGCTCCGCTCGCCGGACGACACAGGGGCCGGGCCCCCGCGACACCCGCGGGGACCCGGCCCCTGTCCGATCCGCCGGAGGCGGCGCACTAGCGTTCTCCCCATGTCCCGCCGCGCGAAGATCGTCTGCACCCTGGGCCCGGCCACCAGCTCCCTCGAGCAGATCACCGCCCTGGTCGAGTCGGGCATGGACGTCGCCCGGCTCAACTTCAGCCACGGGTCGCACGCCGACCACGAGAAGGCGTACCTCCACGTGCGCCAGGCCTCCGACCGCACCGGCCGCGCCGTCGCCGTCCTGGCCGACCTGCAGGGCCCCAAGATCCGCCTCGGCACGTTCGCCGACGGCCCGGTGCACTGGGCCACCGGCAGCCGCGTCTGCATCACCGTCGACGACGTCGACGGCACCGCCGAGCGCGTCTCGACCACCTACAAGGGCCTGGCCAACGACGCCCGCGTCGGCGACCGGCTGCTGGTCGACGACGGCAAGCTCGCCCTGTCGGTCGTCTCCGTCGACGGGCCCGACGTCTGGTGCCTGGTCGTCGAGGGCGGCGAGGTCTCCAACAACAAGGGCCTGTCGCTGCCCGGCGTCGCCGTGAGCGTGCCCGCGCTGTCGGAGAAGGACGAGGAGGACCTCCGCTTCGCCCTGCACCTGTCCGTCGACTTCGTCGCGCTGTCGTTCGTCCGCTCGCCCGCCGACGTCGAGCTGGTCCGCGACATCATGCGCCAGGAGGACGTGCACGTCCCCGTCATCGCCAAGCTGGAGAAGCCCGAGGCGGTGGCGAACCTGGAGGCGATCGTCGAGGCCTTCGACGGGATCATGGTGGCCCGCGGGGACCTCGGCGTGGAGCTGCCGCTCGAGAAGGTGCCGCTGGTGCAGAAGCGCGCCGTGCAGGCCGCCCGGGAGCGCAACAAGCCGGTCATCGTCGCCACCCAGATGCTCGAGTCGATGATCACCAACTCGCGGCCCACCCGCGCCGAGGCCTCCGACGTCGCCAACGCCGTCCTCGACGGCGCCGACGCGGTGATGCTCTCCGGCGAGACCTCGGTCGGGCGCTACCCGATCGCGGCGGTGCGCACGATGGAGCGGATCATCGACGCCGTCGAGAGCTCCGACGCGCGCGCGCCGGAGATCACCCGCCGGTCCCGGTCCCGCTCGGGCGCGATCGTCCGCGCGGCCCGGGACATCGGCGAGGCGCTCGACGTCAAGGCGCTGTGCACCTTCACCCAGACCGGCGAGACCACCCGCCGGCTGGCCGCGCTGCACCCCCGCCAGCCGCTGCTGGCCTTCACCGTCGACGGCCGGGTCCGCAGCCAGCTCGCGCTGTCCTGGGGCGTGGAGACCTTCCTCGTGCCCTCGGTGGAGCACACCGACGACATGGTCGAGCAGGTGGACTTCTCCCTGCTGTCCATCGGCCGGCTCAAGGTCGGCGACCGCGTCGTCGTCGTGGCCGGCAGCCCGCCGAACACGGTCGGGTCGACCAACCTCATCCGGGTGCACGAAGTCGGCACCGACTCGTGACCGGCGGCGGGACCCAGGCCGCCGCGCTGATGAGCGTCCTCGACCTCGAGGAGCGCTCGCCCGACGTCTTCGTGGGGCAGACCCCGACCACCACGCTGCAGCGCATCTTCGGCGGGCAGGTGGCCGGGCAGGCGCTCATGGCGGCCACGCGCACGGTGCCGGGCGGCCGCGGCGTGCACTCGCTGCACTCCTACTTCCTGCGGCCCGGCGACCCGCACGAGGAGCTGCGCTACACCGTCGAGCGGATCCGCGACGGCCGGTCCTTCTCCACCCGCCGGGTCATCGCCTGCCAGAGCCGGCGCGGTGAGGACGTCGCCGTCTTCGCGCTGACGGCGGACTTCCACGCCGGCGAGCCGGGCGTCGTCGCGCACTCCCGGCCGATGCCGGAGGTGCCGCGGCCCGACGAGCTGCTGTCGCTGGCCGACCACGCCGCCGGGTACGGCGACCTGGCGGCGCCGGCACTGGAGATCAGCCGCGCGGTCGAGCAGCGGCCGCTGGTCAACCCGTTCGCGCCGGAGCCGAAGACCCCGCCGGCCACCCAGTCGCACGCCTGGTTCCGGGTGGCCGGCCGGCTCCCCGACGACGCCGGGGTGCAGGCCGCGGCGCTGACCTTCGTCAGCGACCTGACGCTGCTGTCCGCGGGGCTGGCGCGGGTCGGCGGCGGGTGGGGCGGGCGCTACGTCGGCGCCAGCCTCGACCACGCCGTCTGGTTCCACGCGCCGTTCCGGGCCGACGAGTGGTTCCTCTACGAGACCGACAGCCCGGCCGCCTCCGAGGGCCGCGCGCTGTGCTTCGGCAGCATCTGGACCGCCGACGGCCGGCACGTGGCCACGGTGGCCCAGGAGGGGCTCATCCGGTCACTGGGGGAGTAGCCGGCACCACCTCGGCCGGCTCCACCTCCGCCGAGGCCTCCTCGGGGGCCTCCGGCACCACCGTCTGCCCGGCGGCCGCCTGCTCGGCCGCGTGCCGCCGGGCCGCCTCCTCCTCGGCCGCCCGCCGCTCGGCCTCCTTGCGCTCGGCCTCGGCGCGGGCGCGCTCGGCGGCCTGCTCGGCGAAGTCGGCGGCCAGCCAGTCGTGGCCCTCGCACAGCAGCGCCCAGGCCCGCTCGACGTGCGCCCGCGTCGTCGCCGGCGCGCCGATCGCCACCCGCAGCACCACCGAGCCGCGCACGGTCGTGTGGGTCAGGTAGACCTCGCCGCCGTCGTTGAGCCGCTCCAGCAGCGTCATGGTCGCGACGTCGGCGTCGACGTCGGCCGGCCAGCGCGGCCGCAGGCACACCAGCGACAGCGGGTGCGGGGCGGCGACGTCGAAGCGGTCGTCGGCGTCGGCCCAGCCGGCGAGCTCCTGCGCCAGCGCGACACCGGACCGGACGTGCGCGCGCAGCCCCTCGGCGCCGTACCAGCGCAGCACGGTCCACAGCTTGAGCGCGCGGAACCGGCGGCCCAGCTCGATCTGCCAGTCGCGGTAGTCGACGACCGCGCCGGCCTCGGTCGCGGCGTTGCGCAGGTACTCGGGGAGGATCGACAGCGCGCCGGTGAGCGCCGCCCGGTCGGCGACCCAGAACAGGGTCGCGTCGAAGCCGGTGAGCAGCCACTTGTGCGCGTCGGTGGTGTAGCTGTCGGCCTCCTCGACGCCGGCCTGCAGGTGCCGCAGCTCCGGGGCGACGGCGCTCACGCCCGCGTACGCGGCGTCGACGTGCAGCCAGGCGCCGTACCGGCGGCAGATCGGCCCGATCGTGGCCAGCGGGTCCACCGCGGTGGTCGACGTCGTCCCGACCGTGGCGCAGACCAGCACCGGCTTCAGCCCGCGGGCGGTGTCGCGCTCCAGCCGGGCGGCGAGGGCGGCCGGGCGCATCGCCAGGTCGCCGTCGACCTCCACGACCCGGATGGCGTCGGTGCCGAGGCCCGCGATCCGGACGGCCTTCTCCATCGACGAGTGGGTCTCGGAGGAGACGTAGACCGTGTACTCCTCGGGCACGACACCGTGCCGGACGGTGGCCCCGCCGCTGGCGCGGTGCAGCGCCGCGAGCAGGGCGACCAGGTTGGCCCCCGAGCTGGAGTCCTGCACGACGCCCCCGCCGCTGCCCGTGGAGCGGAACGCCTCCGGCAGCCCGAGCAGGTCGGCCAGCCAGTCCAGGACGTGCTGCTCGAGCTCGGTGGCCGCCGGACTGGTCACCCACGACATGCCCTGGACGCCCAGGCCCGCCGACAGCAGGTCGCCGAGCACCGAGGGGCCGGAGGTGTTCGCCGGGAAGTAGGCGAGGAAGCCGGGGTGCTGCCAGTGGGTGACGCCCGGCAGGACGACCCGCTCGAGGTCGGCGAGGACGGCGGAGAAGGGCTCGCCCCGCTCGGGGGCGGACGGCGGGAGCGCCGCGCGGACGTCGCCGGGGGAGACCCGCGAGCGGACGGGGAAGGACTCGATGCGCGCCCAGTAGTCGGCGATCCAGTCGACGACCTCGTGACCGTGCTGCCGGAACTGCTCGGGGGTCATGTGGGGCACGGGCTCGCTCACCCCGACACCGTATGCGGCGCTCCTCCGTCCGAGCGGGCAGGAGGTGAGCCGCTCCCGTCGGGTCGTGAGCCGCCCCGCGAGGCGGTGGGAGGAGTGGGGGCCGGAGGCCTCCGCGACGAGCGCCGGGACGGGCTCCGCGGCGGCGGGGACGGCACCCGGCCGCGGTGCGGTCCGGAGGACCGCGATGTCGGAGTGCCCCCGGTGCGACTCGAACGCACACTGCGCGGGTTTTGAATCCGCTCCCTCTGCCGATTGGGGTACGGGGGCAGGTGCCGCGACCGAGGTCACGACCCGGCCAGCCTAACCGGGACGCCACTCCCAGCCGTCGTCGCTAGGCTCCTCCGCGTGAGCAGCGAGCCGACCCGGGTCCTCATCGCCGAGGACGAGGCCCTCATCCGCCTCGACCTCAAGGAGATGCTCGAGGAGGAGGGGTACGTCGTCGTCGCCGAGGCGGGGGACGGGCAGACCGCCGTCGACCGCGCCCGGGAGCTGACGCCGGACCTGGTCATCCTCGACATCCAGATGCCGGTCCTCGACGGGCTGGCGGCCGCCGAGCAGATCGCCTCGGCGCGCATCGCGCCGGTCATCGTGCTCACCGCCTTCAGCCAGCGCGAGCTGGTCGAGCGGGCCCGCGACGCCGGCGCCATGGCCTACCTGGTCAAGCCCTTCTCCAAGAACGACCTCGTGCCCGCCATCGAGGTGGCCCGCGCCCGGTTCACCGAGATCGCCGCGCTCGACGGCGAGGTGCGCACGCTCGAGGAGCGGCTGGAGGCCCGCAAGGTCGTGGAGAAGGCCAAGGGCCGGCTCATGGCCGAGCAGGGGATGACCGAGGCCGAGGCCTTCCGGTGGATCCAGCGCACGGCCATGAACGAGCGGACGTCGATGAAGGCGCTCGCCGAGCGGATCCTCGCCACGGACGAGGCTGCTGCGGAGGGTGCACCCTCCCGGGGGAACGCGTAACCCGGCCGGAACAGGGCAGGTCACGACCCCATCACGGTCTCAACCGTCCCGCATCCATCCCCGTGTCCAGCAGTTACGTTCACCGGACTGACGGGGCCCCGGCACGTCCGGGGCCCGCCGGACCGACGTACGACAACTGGGAGTTGCTGGATGCGCACGCGTACCTACGCCCGCAGCATCGCCGTCACCTCCGCCGCGCTCGTCGCTCTCACCGCCTGCGGTGGCGGCGACGACGGTGGCAGCGGCTCGGGCGGCGACGCCTCGGGCGGCGGCGAGAAGCAGGTCAACATCTACGGCACCGACGGCAACATGGGCAACGCCCTCGGTGAGGACTTCACCGAGGAAGGCGCGCTGGCCGGCATGCGGGGCACGACGCCCCTCACCGAGCTGGGCCCGGAGTTCACCGACCGGCTGCTCGAGGTGGACCCCAACCTGCAGGACTACAACTACGCGGGTGAGACCTACGACGCGGTGATCGTCACGGCGCTCGCCGCGCAGGCGGCCGGCACCAACGACGCCAACACCTTCAAGGCGTACGTCAACGGCATGACCACCGGCGGCGACAAGTGCACCGACTTCGCCGCCTGCCTGGAGATCATCAACAACGGCGGCAACGTCGACTACGACGGCATCTCCGGCCCGCTGGCCTTCACCGACGCCGGTGAGCCCGCGGCGGCCAGCTTCGGCCTGCTGCAGTTCGGCGACGACAACGCCCTCGACAGCGACGCCACCGAGTACGTCATCGCCGGTGACGAGGCCAACGCCACCACCGACGAGGGCCCGGCCTACGCGCCGGCCGGCACGACCGGCGGCCCGCTGGTCATCGGCACCCTGCTGCCGCTGACCGGCAACCTGGCCTTCCTCGGCCCGCCGGAGGTCGCCGGCGCCAAGCTGGCGGTCAACGACATCAACGCCGCCGGCGGCGTCCTGGGCCAGCCGGTCCAGCTCGTCGAGGGTGACTCCGGTGACGCCTCCACCGACACCGCCACCCAGACCGTGGACCGGCTGCTGCAGTCCGGTGTGAACGCGATCATCGGTGCGGCGTCCTCCGGCGTGAGCCTGACGGTCATCGACGCCATCACCGGCGCCGGTGTCCTGCAGTTCTCGCCGGCGAACACGTCCGACCAGTTCACGAACTACAACGACAACGGGCTGTACTTCCGCACCGCCCCGCCGGACACGCTGCAGGCCCGCGCCCTCGCGGACCTGATCATCGCCGACGGCAACAACACCGTGGGGATCCTCGCGCTCAACGACCCCTACGGCACGGGCCTGGCCGAGAACACCAAGAACAACCTGGTCAGCGCGGGCCTGTCCGAGGACGACATCGTCAGCGTGACGTACGACCCGCAGGCGGCGAACTTCGACGCCGAGGTCCAGCAGATGACCGAGTTCAACCCCGACGCGATCGTCGTCATCGGGTTCGAGGAGTCCTCGCGGATCCTGCAGGGCCTCAACGACCAGGGCGTCGGCCCGCAGCGGTGACCCCGCGGCGGTGAGGTAGTCCCCGTCCCGGCAGCGGCCCGGTACCCCTCGCGGGGTGCCGGGCCGCTGTCGTGTGCTCAGCGCTGCAGGGACTGGCCCTCGGGCGCCCAGTCGGCCGGGCGCCCGCGGTGGTTGGAGAACTCCACGGCCCAGCGCCACCAGCTGCGGTCGGGCGCGTGCTCCCAGCGCAGCAGGACGCCGACCTCCCCACCGGGCAGCAGCACCGGCAGGCCCAGGTGGCTCTCGTCGGGCCACACCTCGCTGCGCCGCAGGCCGCCGTCGGTCAGCTCGAGCAGCGTGACGGGGGAGTAGTCGCCGTCGCGGTCGGCGTCGCCGCGAGCCACGACGGTGTCGTCGTCGGCGGTGACCCGCACCGCCAGGCGGGCGGGCGCGGCGTGCACGAGCACGCGGGAGAAGCCGCCGGCGGTCAGCGCCCGGCAGAAGTCCAGGCCGTTCATGCCGCCGTCGCGGCCGCGCAGGTCCCAGGTCCAGTTCACCGACCCGGTCCTACCCGTCCGCACCCCGGACGACGAGAGGCCGGCGCCCCCTCGGGGACGCCGGCCTCGTCAGGGGGCCTCGGGCGGTCACTGCGCCTTGGCGAGGGTCCCCAGGTAGAGCTCGATGACCTTCGGGTCGGTCATCAGCGACCGGCCGGTGTCGGTGTAGGCGTTGCGGCCCTGGTCGAGCACGTAGCCGCGGTCGCAGATCTGCAGGCAGCGCCGGGCGTTCTGCTCGACCATGATGATCGAGACCCCCGTGGCGTTGATCCGCCGGCAGCGGATGAACACCTCGTCCTGGTAGGCGGGAGACAGGCCCGCCGAGGGCTCGTCGAGCAGCAGCACCGACGGGTCCATCATCAGCGCCCGTCCCATGGCCACCATCTGCCGCTCGCCGCCGGAGAGCGCGCCCGCCTTCCCCTTGCGCCGCTCACCGAGCAGCGGGAAGAGGTCGATGACGTAGTCGAAGCGCTCCTTGAACGTCTTCGGCCGCAGGTAGACGCCCATCTGCATGTTCTCCTCGATGGTGAGCGAGGGGAACACGTTGTTGTTCTGCGGCACGTAGCCGACGCCCATGGACACCAGCCGGTGCGCCGGCGCGGAGGTGATGTCCTCCCCGCGCAGCTTCACCGACCCCGAGCGCACCGGGATGAGCCCGAACAGCGTCTTGAGCAGCGTCGACTTGCCCGCGCCGTTGGGGCCGATGATCCCGACGAGCTCGCCGTCCTGCAGGTAGAAGTCGGCGCCGCGCAGGATGTTGACCCCCGGCACGTAGCCGGCGACGAGGTCGTCGGCGCGCACCAGGGCGCCCTCGGCGAGGCGCAGGTGCTCCTCGCGGGTGGCGGCCTTCTCCGCCGGCGACAGCTCCGCGGTGCCCGCGGCGGCCTCGTCGGCGCGGGTGACGTCCTCGCCGGACTCGTCGACCCGGAACAGCGGCTCGCTCATCGGTCGGTCTCCCTGCGGGTGTCGGAGCCCAGGACCTCGCCGCCGCCGTGCTCCTCGGCGGCGATCTGCGCCTCGGCCTGGGCGAGGACCTGGTCCTCCTCCTCGACGGTGAGCGGGGCGTCGTGGTGCGCGCCGAGGTAGGCGTCGACCACGGCCTGGTTCTGGCTGATGGACTCGGGCGGCCCCTCGGCGATCACCCGGCCGGCGGCCATGACGACCACCCAGTCGCTGATGTCGCGGACGACGTCCATGTCGTGCTCGACGAAGATCACCGTCATGCCCTCCTCGCGGAGGTCCTTGACGTGGCCGAGCAGGCTCTGCGTCAGCGCCGGGTTCACGCCGGCCATGGGCTCGTCGAGCATGACGACCTTCGGGTCGCTCATCAGCGCGCGCGCCATCTCCAGCAGCTTGCGCTGACCGCCGGAGAGGGTGCCGGCGAACTCGTCCTTCTTGGCGTCGAGCTTGAACCGCCGGAGCAGGTCCATGGCCTTGTCGGTGTTGGCCCTCTCCTGCGACCGCCAGGTGCCGGGCACCAGCGCCCGCAGGAAGCTCTCGCCGCGCTGTCCCTGGGCGCCGAGCAGCATGTTCTGCAGCACGGTGAGCCGGGACAGCGCCTTGGTGAGCTGGAAGGTCCGGACGACGCCGAGCCGGGCGACCTGGTGCGGCGCGAGCTTGCCCAGCGGCCGGCCGTCGAAGCTCCACGTGCCGGTGTTGGGCTGGTCGAAGCCGGTGAGCAGGTTGAACAGCGTCGTCTTGCCGGCACCGTTCGGCCCGATCAGCCCGGTGATGCCGCCGCGCTGCACCTCGAGGTGGTCGACGGCGACCGCGGTCAGACCGCCGAAGGTCCGGGTGACCCCGTCGACGACGATCGCCGGGTCGGGCTTGGCGACGCCGACCTCCCACGGGACGTCGCGCAGCGCCGCCTGGGCCAGTCGCTGCGGGGCACGGCCGGAGCCGCCCTTGTCCAGCGACGCCGCGGAGGCGCCGGCGGGCGTGTTGTCAGCGGGCATCGAGCATCACCTCTCGTCGGTCGCCGAAGATGCCCTGCGGCCGGAAGACCAACAGCAGCATGAGCCCGATCCCGACCAGGACGAAGCGGATCTGCGCCACGTCCGTGGACGACAGGAGCCCCTCGGGGATGATCCCGTTGTCGATGAGGAGCCGCAGCCCGGTGTCGGCGAACTGCAGGATGAACAGCAGGATGACGGCGCCGACCACCGGCCCGAGGACCCGCGCGGCACCGCCGAGGATCAGGGCGGCGTAGGCCAGGAACGTGTTGGCGTTCTGGTACTGGTCGGGGACCGCCGACCCGGTGCCCACGGCGTAGACCATGCCGCCGAGGGCGCCGATGATCCCGCCCAGCACCAGCGCCTGCATCTTGTAGACGTAGACGTTCTTGCCCAGCGCGCGGACGGCGTCCTCGTCCTCGCGGATGGACTTGAGGACGCGGCCCCACGGGCTGCGCATGAGGGCCCACACCAGCAGGCACGACAGGGCCACGAGCACCCACCCGACGAGGGTGACCCACAGCTCGCCGCCGGACCAGCTGGTGCCGAGGATGCGGTAGCGCTCGTTGGTCGCCCACGGGGCGAGGGCGATGAAGTCGCCGTTGAAGGCGGACAGGCCGCGGGTGCCGTTGGTGACCGGGGTGGCCGACACCGAGCGGAACAGCAGCCGCAGCCCCTCCGCCGTCGCGATGGTCGCGATGGCCAGGTAGTCCGCGCGCAGCCGCAGGGTCGGCAGGCCGAGCAGCAGGGCCAGGACGACGGCGGCGGCGAGGCCGACGACCACGCCCACCCAGAAGGGCAGCCCCCACTGGCTCACCGAGATGGCGATGCCGAAGCCGCCCAGCAGGGCGAAGGCGATCTGCCCGAAGTTGAGCAGGCCGGCGTAGCCGAACTGGACGTTGATGCCGATGGCGAGCAGCGCGAAGAAGATCGCCTGGAACCCGAGGCCGGCCTTGAGGGCGACGGCCAGGGCGTCGATGAGGTCGCCCACGGGTTCAGCCGATCCGGACCCGGCTGCCCAGGATGCCCTGGGGCCGGATGACGAGGATGACGATCAAGAGCAGGAGCCCCCCGACGTACTTGACGTCATTCGGGATGACGAGGGTCGACATCTGGACGAACACACCGACGATCAGGCTGCCCACCAGGGCGCCGTAGGCGGTGCCGAGACCACCGAGGGTGACGCCGGCGAACATCAGCAGCAGCAGGCGGAAGCCCATGTCCCACTGCACCTGGTCGGACAGGCCGAGCAGGACGCCGCCGAGGGCGGCCAGCGCGCCGCCCATCATCCAGACCACGAGGATGACGCGGTTGACGTCGATGCCCGACGAGGCGGCGAGGTCGCGGTTGTCGGCGACCGCGCGCATCGCCTTTCCGATCTTGGTCCGCTGCAGCATCACGGCCACCAGCACGAGGACGACGATCGAGACGACGATCGAGATCAGCGCCCGGTTGGTCAGCGTGAACAGGCCGTAGTCGACGGCGCGGCCGGTGGCCACCTGGTACGGGCTGGACCGGCCCCCGTAGATGATCTGGATGAGGTAGCGCAGCAGCAGCGACAGGCCGATGGACACGACCAGGGCGGCGACCAGGCCGGTGCCGCGGCGGCGCAGCGGCCGCCACAGCGCCAGCTCGTTGAGGGCGCCGACGGCCGCGCCGACGACCATCGCGATGAGCGTCGCCGCGATGAGCGGGACGCCTCCCGACACGTTGACGTACCAGGCGGCGACGGCGCCGATGGTGACCAGCTCGCCGTGCGCGAAGTTGGTCAGTCCGGTGGTGCCGAAGATCAGCGAGAGGCCGACGGCGCACATGGCGATCAGGAGGCCGAAGCGGATGCCGTCGACCAGCAGCTGCACGGCGCGGACGGTGCTCCCGCCCTCGCCGCGGCTGCCGTCCTCGAGGCCGATGATCACCGGCTCCCGCCGGCCCGTGTCGACGGTGACCGCCCGGTTGTCCGCGCCGGCGAGCTCGACGCCCTCGGGCAGGTCGTCGCCGTCGATGGTGACGACGTAGTCGCCGGGGCCGGGCAGGTCGACCGACCAGCGGCCGTTCTCGTCGGTCTCGACCGTGTCGACCTCGTCCCCGGCGGCGGTGGTGACCGTCACCTGGACGTCCTCGATCGGGCCGGACCGGCTGGTCTGCAGCGTGCCCAGCACCTGCTCGCCCTGGGCGCCGGCGACGCCGGGGACCAGCACGGCGAGCCCGGTGGCGGCGACGAGCACCAGCAGGAGCCGGAGCAGCACCCTCCGGGCGGTCCCCGGGCCCGGGCGGATCGCGCTCCGGTGTGGCCGAGGTGGCCCGGCAGTGGCTGACGGGTGCCTCACACAACCTCCCTGTTCGTGGCACTGCTCTGGGGGCGTGGCGTCGATCGGCACGGTGGGTGTCGCGCGACACAACGCGGGCAGTGGAGGCGTGACGGTAACCCAGGCGTGTTGCGTCCCCGTTCCCTCGTCGCTGCACTGTGACCGAAGCGCGACGCGCCGACGCACCCGTCCTGGTGATCACTCCCGTCCCAGGACCGGCGCGTCTGCGTGGCCGCGGGTCGCGGGAGGTGCACGCTCGGCGGCGCCGTCCAGGGAGGGCTCACGTGTCTGCTACCGGCCAGCGGTCCCGCGTCGTCACGCGAACGGCGCGCCCCGACGACCTGCCCGCCGTCCTCGCCCTGGTGCGCCAGCACCGCGCCGAGGCGCACGCGGAGGGCGTCCTCACCGGGCAGACACCGGGGGCGGCCGCGGCGGCCGGCTTCCGCCGGCTGCTGGCCGACCCCGCGCACCGGGTGGTGCTCGCCGTGCTGCCCGGCGCCAACGCCGCGACCGCGGCCACCGCGGGCGAGGTCGCCGTCGGGCTGGCCGTGCTGGGGCTGGACCCGCTGTCGGCGGTGCTCGGCGTCCCGCAGGTCACCGTGGACAACCTCGTCGTGCACCGGGACCACCGCCGGTGCGGGGCCGGGGCGGCGCTGCTGGCCGCGGCCGCCGACCACGCCGCGGAGGTCGGCGTCGAGCACGTCGTCGCCGCGGTCGGCGGGCACGAGGCCGAGCGGCAGCGGTTCTTCGCGCGGATGGGCTTCGCGCCGCTCACCACCCGCCGCATCGTGCCGCGGGAGACGCTGGCCCGGTCGCTGGCCGCCTGGCAGCGCGGCGGCGTCCCGCTGCCCCGGCCCCCGCGCCGCCGCCCGGTGTCCCGGGCGCTGCCCGCCTGAGCCGCCGCGGGCTCGCGAGCGGTGGGAGCCGCGGGGTCCTCGCCTAGGCCGGGAGGATCGCGCAGGTCAGCCGCGCGGTGGCGGTGGTCCGCCCCCGGTCGTCGGTGACCTCGACGAGGAACGTCGACAGCGTGCGGCCGACGCGGGCCGGGGTGCACACGGCGGTGACCGTGCCCGACGTCGCCGCGCGCAGGTAGCTGGTGTTCAGCTCCACCCCGACGGCCTTCTTCCCCGGGCCGGCGTTGAGCATGGCCGCCCAGGAGCCGATCGTCTCGACCAGCGAGCACGTGGCCCCGCCGTGCAGCAGGCCGAAGGGCTGCTGGTTGCCCTCGACCGGCATCGTCGCCACCAGCCGGGCCGGGTCGTAGTCGACGATCGTGATGCCGAGCTTGTCGTCGAGCGGGCTGGCCGCGCCGGGCGCCAGCCAGTCCGGGGGAGCGGAGGTCACGCCGGGCACCGTAACCGCGGGCGGGCCGGCCCTCCGTGCGGGGCCTCGGAAGCGTGGGTGAGCGCACCTAGGATCGTGCGCGATGTCCGCTCCGGTGACCACCCCCGCGCCCACCGCCCCCTCGGCGACGGCTCAGCCCGCCGCCCAGCGGCCGCGGCTGCTCCTCCTCGACGGGCACTCGCTGGCCTACCGCGCCTTCTTCGCCCTGCCGGTGGAGAACTTCTCCACGACGACGGGCCAGCCGACCAACGCCGTCTACGGCTTCACGTCGATGCTCATCAACGTGCTGCGCGACGAGCAGCCCACCCACCTCGCGGTGGCCTTCGACGTCGGCCGGCAGACGTTCCGCAGCGAGATCTACGCGGAGTACAAGGCCAACCGCACCGAGAGCCCCACCGACTTCCGCGGGCAGGTCAGCCTCATCCAGGAGGTGCTCGCCGCGCTGCGGATCCCGGTGATCACCGCGCCGGGCTACGAGGCCGACGACGTCATCGCCACGCTCACCGTGCAGGCCGTGGAGCAGGGCATGGACGTGCTCATCTGCACCGGCGACCGCGACGCGCTGCAGCTGGTGAACGAGCACGTGACCGTGCTCTACCCGCGCAAGGGCGTCTCGGACCTCACCCGGTTCACGCCGGAGGAGGTCGAGGCGAAGTACGGCCTGACCCCGCAGCAGTACCCGGACTTCGCCGCGCTGCGCGGGGACCCGAGCGACAACCTGCCCAGCATCCCGAGCGTGGGGGAGAAGACCGCGGCCAAGTGGGTGCGCGAGTACGGCTCCCTCGACGAGCTGGTCGACCGCGTGGACACGGTCAAGGGCAAGGTCGGCGAGAAGCTGCGCGAGCACCTGTCCTCGGTGCTGCAGAACCGGCGGCTCACCGAGCTCGACCGGCAGGTCGCCCTCGACCTCGGCCCGCAGGACCTCGCCGTCCGCGCCTGGGACCGCAACGAGGTGCACACCCTCTTCGACAACCTGCAGTTCCGGGTGCTGCGCGAGCGGCTGTTCGCCACGCTGAGCAGCGCCGAGCCCGAGGTCGAGGGCGGCTTCGACGTCACCGCCGACGACGTGCCGGCCGGCGGGCTGTCCGCGTGGCTGGACGCGCACGCCCGCACCGGGCGGACCGGCGTCGTCTTCCGCGGCACCTGGGGCCGGGGGACCGGTGAGCTGACCGGGCTGGCGCTGGCCGCCGCCGACGACCACGCCGTGTTCGTCGACCTCGGTCCCGACCTCGACGTCGCCGACGAGCAGGCGCTGGCCGACTGGCTGGCCGACCCGGCCGCCGAGAAGGTGGCGCACGACGTCAAGGGCCCGCTGCTGGCGGTGTGGTCGCGCGGCTGGGACCTGCAGGGCCTGGCCAGCGACACCGCGCTGGCCGCCTACCTGGCGACGCCGGGGCAGCGCTCCTTCGACCTCGGTGACCTCTCGGTGCGCTACCTCAAGCGCGAGCTCAAGGACGCCGCCGAGCCCGAGGGCCAGATGACCCTCGACGGGATGGGGCCGAGCGAGGCCGACCTCGCCGCCGAGGCCGCGCACGCCGACGTCCTCAAGGCGGTCGCCGTCAACGACCTCTCCGACGCCCTCGAGCAGGTCCTCGCGCAGAAGGGCGGCGACCACCTGCTGCAGGGGATGGAGCTGCCGCTGACCCGGGTGCTCGCCCGGATGGAGCACCGCGGCATCGCCGTCGACACGGACCTGCTCGCCGAGCTGCAGCGCGAGTTCGCCGAGGGCGTGGCCGCCGCGGCCGCCGAGGCGTACGCCGTCATCGGCCGGGAGATCAACCTCGGGTCGCCCAAGCAGCTCCAGGCGGTGCTGTTCGACGAGCTGGGCCTGCCGAAGACCAAGAAGATCAAGAGCGGCTACACCACCGACGCCGACGCGCTCACCTGGCTGCTGGCGCAGACCGGGCACCCCTTCCTCGAGCACCTGCTGCGCCACCGCGACGTCACCCGGCTGCGCACGGTCATCGACGGGCTGATCCCGATGGTCGACGACGCCGGCCGCATCCACACGACGTTCCAGCAGACGATCGCCGCCACCGGCCGGCTGTCCTCGATCGACCCGAACCTGCAGAACATCCCGATCCGCAGCGCCGAGGGCCGCCGCATCCGGCAGGCGTTCGTCGTCGGCCCGGGCTTCGAGTCGCTGATGACGGCCGACTACAGCCAGATCGAGATGCGGATCATGGCCCACCTGTCCGGGGACGAGGGGCTGATCGAGGCCTTCACCTCGGGGGAGGACCTGCACTCCTTCGTCGCCTCGCGGGCCTACGACATCCCCATCGAGGACGTCGACCCGGAGATGCGGCGCCGGATCAAGGCGATGAGCTACGGCCTGGCCTACGGACTGAGCGCCTACGGGCTGGCACAGCAGCTGCGCATCTCCACCGAGGAGGCGCGCGAGCAGATGCACGCCTACTTCGAGCGCTTCGGCGGGATCCGCGAGTACCTCGACGGCGTCGTCGAGGAGGCCCGGCTGCGCGGCTACACCGAGACCACCCTCGGCCGGCGCCGCTACCTGCCCGACCTCACCAGCGACAACGGGCAGCGCCGGCAGATGGCCGAGCGGATGGCGCTCAACGCCCCGATCCAGGGCTCGGCGGCCGACGTCATCAAGGTCGCCATGCTCGGGGTCGAGCGGGCGATCGGGGCCGAGGGGCTCCGCTCGCGGATGCTGCTGCAGGTGCACGACGAGCTCGTGCTCGAGGTGGCGCCGGGGGAGCGGGAGGCGCTGGAGGAGCTGGTCCGCCGCGAGATGTCCGGGGCCGCGCAGCTGTCGGTGCCGCTGGAGGTCTCCGTCGGCGTGGGCCGCAGCTGGGACGCCGCCGCCCACTGAGCCTCGACCTCGAGCAGAGGTCAGGTGTCGACACGGGCGGCCCCGGTGCAGGGGCCCGCGCCGAGCCTGCGAGGCGTGGGGGGCACCGGGGTCCTTCAGCAGGGCCGGTGGGCGACCAGGACGAGCGTGCCGGGGACGAGCGCGCCGCGGGCCGGCGACCACTGGCCCCACTCCTGCGTGCGGCCCGGCGTCCACTCCGGCTCGACCAGGTCGTCGAGGACCAGGCCCGCCCCGACGACGGCGCGCACCCAGTCGCCGACCGTGCGGTGGTGCTCGACGTACACCGTCCGGCCCTCGCCGTCGGTCTCCACGTAGGGCCGGCGGTCGAAGTAGGACGAGACGACCCGCAGGTCCTCGGGGTCGGGGGAGTCCGGCAGCGGCCAGCGGAACGGGTGGTTGACCGACGCGGCGAACCGCCCGCCCGGGCGCAGCACCCGCGCCACCTCGGCCAGCGCCCCCTCGACGTCGGCCACGAACGGCAGCCCTCCGAACGCCGAGCAGACGACGTCGAACGACGCGCCGGCCAGCGGGAGCGCGCCCACGTCGGCCTGCAGCAGCGGCACGACGACGCCGGTGGTCCGGCCCAGCTCCGCCGCGCGGGCGAGCATCCCGGCCGACAGGTCCAGCGCGACGACGTCGGCCCCGGCCCGGCGCAACCACCGCGCGCACGGCGCCGACCCGCAGCCGACCTCGAGCACCCGGCGGCCGGCGACGTCGCCGAGCAGGTGCGCGTCGGCCTCGCGCAGGCCCTCCGGGCACCACAGGAAGTCGACGTCGCCGAGGTCGTCGCCGTGCTCGGCGAGGTAGGCCGGCGCGGCGGCGTCCCACCAGCCGCGGTTGGCGCGGACCGACTCGGCGGACCCGGCCGGCCGCCGCTCGACACCCCCGGCGGCGGGGTAGCCGTCGGGCCCGAGGGGGAGCGTGGGCGGCGGCACCATGACACGCCCAGCGTGACACGCCGGGCCGGATCGGCAGAGGTCGCCCACCCGGTGGACCCCGGTGCGCGCGCGTCCGTACCATGGGGATGCGCCAGAGGTCTGTCAGTGCTGTTACCCGCAAGGGATCGGCGCGCGCCGGCTCTCCCCGCTCCCGCGGTCACCCGGCCGCGGTCCCCCTGTCCCTACGCATCCCCCGTCCGGAGCACTCGACCACATGACCTCCACCCAGGTCCGTCCCGACAGCACCCCCCAGATCGCGGTGAACGACATCGGCACCGCCGAGGACTTCCTCGCCGCGATCGACCAGACGATCAAGTACTTCAACGACGGCGACATCGTCGAAGGCGTCATCGTCAAGGTCGACCGGGACGAGGTGCTGCTGGACATCGGCTACAAGACCGAGGGCGTCATCCCCTCGCGCGAGCTGTCCATCAAGCACGACGTCGACCCCAACGAGGTCGTCAAGGTCGGCGACGAGGTGGAAGCTCTCGTCCTCCAGAAGGAGGACAAGGAAGGCCGCCTGATCCTGTCCAAGAAGCGCGCCCAGTACGAGCGCGCCTGGGGCACGATCGAGGCCAAGAAGGAAGCCGACGAGGTCGTCACCGGCACCGTCATCGAGGTCGTCAAGGGCGGTCTCATCCTCGACATCGGCCTGCGCGGCTTCCTCCCCGCGTCGCTGGTCGAGATGCGCCGCGTCCGCGACCTGCAGCCCTACGTGGGCCGCGAGCTCGAGGCCAAGATCATCGAGCTCGACAAGAACCGCAACAACGTCGTCCTGTCCCGCCGGCAGTGGCTGGAGCAGACGCAGTCCGAGGTCCGCAGCGAGTTCCTCAACAAGCTCGCCCGCGGCCAGGTGCGCACCGGCGTCGTCTCCTCGATCGTCAACTTCGGCGCGTTCGTCGACCTCGGCGGCGTGGACGGCCTCGTGCACGTCTCCGAGCTGTCCTGGAAGCACATCGACCACCCCTCCGAGGTCGTCGAGGTGGGCCAGGAGGTCACCGTCGAGGTCCTCGACGTCGACCTCGACCGCGAGCGGGTCTCCCTGTCGCTGAAGGCGACGCAGGAGGACCCGTGGCGCCAGTTCGCCCGCACCCACCAGATCGGCCAGGTCGTGCCGGGCAAGGTCACCAAGCTGGTGCCCTTCGGTGCGTTCGTCCGGGTCGACGAGGGCATCGAGGGTCTGGTCCACATCTCCGAGCTGGCCGAGCGCCACGTGGAGATCCCGGAGCAGGTCGTGCAGGTCGGCGACGAGATCCTCGTCAAGGTCATCGACATCGACCTCGACCGGCGCCGCATCTCGCTGTCGCTCAAGCAGGCCAACGAGGGCGTCATCGGCGACGAGGAGCAGTTCGACCCGGCCGCCTACGGCATGGCCGCCTCGTACGACGAGCAGGGCAACTACATCTACCCCGAGGGCTTCGACCCGGAGACCGGCGAGTGGCTCGAGGGCTACGAGGAGGCCCGGGAGACCTGGGAGCGGCAGTACGCCGAGGCCCAGGCCCGCTTCGAGGCGCACCGGAAGCAGATCGCCGAGGCCCGCGCGGCCGACGCGGAGGCCGCTGCCGGGGGCAACTACTCCTCCGGCGCCGACACCACCGCGGACACCACCACCGGTGGCGGCACCCTGGCCAGCGACGAGGCGCTCGCCGCGCTGCGGGCCAAGCTCGCCGGCGGGGAGTGACCCGCTGACCGTGCGCTGACGGTCTGACGAACGACGGAGGCCCAGGACCCGCGAGGTCCTGGGCCTCCGTCGTGCGCGCACCGGGTGGCGCAGAGGGGGGGTGCCCGCCCGCCGTCCCCGTCCGGGCGGGCACCCGGTCTCGTCGGGCGCCGCTCCAGAGCGAGCGCCGGACCGGCCTCCTCGCAGGGGCCCGCTGCGAGCGTGCGAGCAGTGGGGGGCGAGGAGGTCCTTGGTCAGAGGCTGAGGATGATCGCGAAGGCGGAGCGCGGGCGGCCGCCGGCCGCGGCCAGCGACTGCCAGGTGTGGCGGCCGGCCGGGGCGGCGTCGAGCAGCCAGCGGAGGAACGCCCCGCGGCGCGGGGGCTCCGCCTGCTGCATCGCCATGCGCGTGCGCACGGCGGGGATGTCGGCCACCCGGATCCCGCCCGCACGCTCCGCCCGGTGCCGGCCCGGGGTGCGGGGACCGGCGGGGACCGTCGCGACGGCGGTACGGGGCTGCGACATCGGGCTGCCTGCCTTCCTCGGCTGCGTCCCCCTCCGTGGGGAACCGACGGGGCGGACGTTATGGGGAGTGACGGGTGTGACTGGTGCGACGCGCCGGGCGCAGGGGGCGGGTGTTACCCGTCCGTGACCGCCGTCCGCGCGCTGGTTACCGTCCGTCCGTGCTGCGCATCGGGTTGACCGGCGGGATCGGGTCGGGGAAGAGCACGGTGGCCGCGCTGCTGGCGGCCCGCGGGGCGCTGGTCGTGGACGCCGACCGCATCGCCCGGGAGGTCGTGGAGCCCGGCACGGCGGGGCTGGCCGCCGTCGTCGAGGCCTTCGGGCCGGACGTGCTCACCCCCGACGGGGCGCTGGACCGCCCGGCGCTGGCCGCCGTCGTCTTCGCCGACCCGCAGGCGCGGGCACGGCTGGACGGCATCGTGCACCCCCTGGTGCGCGCGCGGGCCCTGGAGGTCGTCCAGTCCGCCCCGGAGGACGCCGTCGTGGTCCAGGACGTCCCGCTGCTGGTGGAGACCGGCCAGGCCGGCGCGTACGACCTCGTGCTGGTCGTCGAGGCCGACCTGGACACCCGCGTCGCCCGGCTGGTGCTGCGCGGGCTCACCGAGGACGACGCGCGCGCCCGCATCGCCGCCCAGGCCACCGACGAGCAGCGCCGGGCGGTGGCCGACGTCGTCCTCGACAACAGCGGCGCCCCCGAGGCACTCGCCGCCCAGGTGGAGCGGTTCTGGGAGGAGCGGGTGGCGCCGGCGGTGGGGGAACGGCGGTGAGCGCCCGCCCGGCCGGCCGCGCCGGGGGTGAGGGCCCGGAGACGACGGGAGCCCCGGACCGCTGGGGTCCGGGGCTCCGCGTGCTGGTGGGCGATACTGGGTTCGAACCAGTGACCTCTACCGTGTCAAGGTAGCGCTCTACCACTGAGCCAATCGCCCGAGTCCGGTCTGCCGACCGGCCCGCTCCACCGCGCTCGGCGAGGAGGCGAGGTGGAGACGGGATTTGAACCCGTGTAGACGGCTTTGCAGGCCGTTGCCTCGCCTCTCGGCCACTCCACCGCACACACGGGCGCCGGTCTCGCGACCAGCGCCCGAGGTCCCGAGCGGACGACGGGATTCGAACCCGCGACCCTCACCTTGGCAAGGTGATGCTCTACCAACTGAGCCACGTCCGCGTTGCTGTGTTCTGTTGTGTCGCTGTCGTGCAGGGAGAACCATACCCGACTCGCGGAGGGGGTTTCACGGGGGGTCCCCCCGGGCTCACCGGGCCCCGGGATCGGCTCCGCCGCCGGACAGCAGCGCGGCCAGCGCGTCGTCGACGTCGAGCGCCGCCGTCTCCTGCCCGGAGGGCACGAGCTCCTCGGTCCGCTGCAGGAACGCGGCCACCGTGGCGCGGGACAGCTCGAACAGCGCCTCCCCGGACGGGGCCCGCAGGTGCAGGTACAGCACGTCACCGGTGGTGCGGGCCGGCCAGATGCGCACGTCGCCGTCGCCGGCCGGCCGCTCGAGCCCCGCGGCGAGCAGTTCGCGGCCGACCAGCCAGGTGATGCCGTCGGCGGCGACCTCCCCGCCCTCGCCGAAGCCGATCCGCACCGCGAAGGGGTCGCGCACCGCGTAGGAGAGGGCGGCCGGCACCTCGGTCCACGAGGTGGGTCCGACCAGGTGCAGCGTCGTCGGGACGGAGTACCCGGAGGGGGAGCGGTGTGCCATGTCGCCTCGATCCATGTCACGTGTAACGACGAGCGGAGCCGGATGTTGCGCCGACCTGCTGCCGGGCGTGTCGCCGCGGCCGGGCCGGCCGCGGGCGGTCATCGTCCCGACCGGTCCGCGCGGTCCCACCGGGTTCAGGGGCGGAGACCGTCCGGGGACCTCCCTACCCGGCGTGGTGAACCGCGAAGCGCGCTGTCGCGAATGCGACGTGTGACCATGGGAACCGTGACGCGTCCGGCACGACGTCCGGAGGGCGACCCCGGTGACCTGGACCTCGTGGCGCGCGTACGGGCGGGCGACCGGGGTGCCGTGGACGACCTCTACGACCGGTTCCGCCGGCCGGCGTTCGCACTGGCCCGGCGGGTGCTCGCCGACGACACCCTCGCCGAGGACGTCGTCCAGGACGTGTTCCTCGCCGTCTGGCGGGACCCGCACGCCTACGACGGCGCCCGCGGCAGCTTCTCGGCCTGGCTGATGGCGATGGTCCACCACAAGGCCGTCGACGCCGTCCGCCGGGAGGAGTCGCACCGCCGCCGCCGGGCCCGCGCCGAGGACGACCTCGCGCTGAGCGCCCCCACCGGCGCCCGCGACGTCGAGGACGAGGCGTGGGACCGGGTGGTGTCCGAGCGCGTGCGCACCGCGCTCGGGGCGCTGCCCGACGCCCAGCGGGAGGCGCTCACCCTCGCCTACTACGGCGGGTACACCCAGCGGGAGGTCGCGGCCCTGACCCGCGCCCCGCTGGGGACGGTGAAGACCCGCATGCTGGCCGGCATGCGCCGGCTGAAGGAGGAGCTCGGCGGGGTCGCCGGGCCCACCGCCGGTGGTGCGCTCAGCGGTCCCGCCGCGGTCGACGGAGGCGCCCGGTGAGTCCGCGCCCCGACTCCCACGAGCCCTTCGACGAGCTCGCCGTCGGCTGGGCGCTGCACGCGCTCGAGCCCGAGGACGAGGCGCTGTTCGGCGCCCACCTGCCCACCTGCCCGCGGTGCACCCGGACCGTCGCCGAGACCTCCGAGGTGATGGCGGCGCTGGCCGCGGACCTGCCGCCGGCCGAGCCGGACGACCGGCTGCGCGAGCGGCTGCGGGCCGCGGTCGAGGAGACCGAGCAGCTCCCGCCGCCGGCCGGCGTCGACCCCGCCGCCCCGACCGCGGCGCCCGTGCCGCCGCCGGTCCCGGGCACCCCCGGCGGGCGCCGCCGCACCGACGGTCCCGTCGCGACCGGTTTCCCCGGCTACGTGCCCGCGCCGGAGGAGCCCGCGCCGGACCCGCGCCCGGTGTGGCGGCGGGTGCTGCCCAACGCCCTGGTCGCCGCGGCCGTCGCGGCGATCCTGGCGCTCGGCACCTGGAACGTCGTCCTGAGCTCCGCCCGGGACGACGCCCGCGCCGCCGCCGTGGAGCAGCAGCAGGTCCTCGAGGCGCTGCTGCAGCCGGGCCGGGCGACCATCGCCCCCGTCCAGGACGGCGACGGGGACCCGGTGGCCACCGTCGTCGCCCGCGACGCGCAGCTGGAGGTCGTCGCGCACGGCCTGCGGGTCAACGACAGCAGCGACAGCGTCTACGTGCTGTGGGGTGTGGTCGACGACGCGCCCGTGGCGCTCGGCACCTTCGACGTCGTCTCCCCACAGACCGACCTCCGGACCGTAGGCTCCGCCTCGACCGGTCTCGACGACTACGCGGCCTACGCGATCAGCATCGAGCCCGGCCGGCAGGCTCCGGCGCAACCGTCGGACGTGGTGGCGAACGGGCAGGTGACCAGCTGAGCGGACAGGACACGGTGCCGCCGCCCCCGCGGCAGCGGCGGGCACGACCGACCGCGGAGCAGCGGCGGGAGCACTTCGCGCAGGACGGCTACCACAGCCTGCGCGAGCGGGTCGCGGAGTCCCGGTGGCGGCGGCGTCTGGCCGCCCGCCGCTCGGTCGACCACACCTACCGGATGGCCGTCGGCATCGTCGGCAGCCTGGTCGTCGCCGTCGGCCTGGTCACCATCCCGCTGCCGGGGCCCGGCTGGCTCACCGTCATCGCCGGCCTGTTCGTGCTGGCCACCGAGTTCATGTGGGCCGAGCGGCTGCTGGAGTTCACCAAGCGGCACGTCAAGGCCTGGACCGACTGGCTGGGCCGCCAGCCGGTGTGGGTGCGCCTGGGCATCGGCGTGCTGACGGCGGCGTTCGTCTACGGCGTCCTGGTCGTCACGCTGCACCTCACCGGCGTTCCGGACTGGGTGCCGGGGTGGGTGCCCCTGTGGCGCTGACCGTCTGGCATCATGGACGGCGCAACGGGCGATTGGCTCAGTGGTAGAGCGCTTCGTTCACACCGAAGAGGTCACTGGTTCGAACCCAGTATCGCCCACCGGCACGAGAGGGCCGGGCTCCCGACGGGGGCCCGGCCCTCTCCGCGTCCACGGGGGGACCCCGTCGTCGCCCGGGCCGACGCCGCTCGGGGCGACGTCGGCCGGTGGTGTCGGCCGGTGGTGTCGGCCGGTGGTGTCGGCCGACCACGACGGCAACGACTCCCGCGGGCTGCCGTCCCCGGGGACGGGAGGGCCGGGCTCCCGACGACGGGGAGCCCGGCCCCCTCGCGCAGTGCCCGGCGGCTCAGGCGGCCGGGCCGTAGGTGAGGTGCGCGACGCCGTTGCTCAGCGCCTCGACGCCGACCAGCGACAGCTTCTGCTTCGTGCCCTCGGGGAACAGGTGGATGCCCTCGCCGACGGCGACCGGGTACACGTACAGGTGCAGCTCGTCGACCAGGCCGTCGGCCACCAGCGCCCGCACGAGGGTGGCGCTGCCGCTGACGTAGAGGTCCCGGTCGGCCTTGAGCTCCCGGATCCGGTCGGCGTCGTAGCCGCCGAGGGAGGTGGAGTTGCGCCACACGCCCTCGGCGTCGGACAGCGTCGAGGAGACGACGTACTTGGTCGTGTCGTTGAAGAACGGCGCGCCGGGGTCCTCCTCGACGGTCCGGGTGGACCACGCCGGCGCGAACATCTCGAAGGTCGTGCGGCCGAGCAGGATCCCCTCCGCCGGCGCCGTGAGGGACCCGATCGAGGCGGCCAGGTCGTCGGGGAAGCCGTAGTCGACCGTCCACATCGGTGCGTCGACGACCCCGTCGACGGTGGTGAACTCGTGCACCCGGATGACGCCCATGCCTGCTCCTCGGTCGGTCGGCCGGCCCTGTCGGCCGGTCTCGTCGGGTCAGACACTGGCGGATCCCGTTTCTCATCGGTGGCGGACCCGCCGTGCTGCACGATGCGGGGATGGAGCCGACCCCGCCGGTGCCCGATGCGTACACCCTGCGTGCCGTCGTCGAGCTGGAGGTGGCGCTCGAGGCGGGGGCGGCGGTCGACGCCGCGCACGCCGTCGTCGGGGACCTGGCGGTGCGGTCCTTCGGCCCCGGGGTGTTCGGCTGGATCGGCGAGGCGCTGGCCGACGAGGACCGGGACCCCGAGGACTGGGCGGCGCTGCTCGCCGACGACGACCTCGCCGGCCGCGTCCTCGCGCACCTGCGGGACCGCGCCGGCGACGACGGCGCCGCGGCGGGCGACCTCGTGTGGTCGGCGTACCCGCCCGGTGCCGGCTCCGGCCACGAGCGGTTCCGGCGGGCGGTCCGCCGGCGCCGGCAGGCCGCCCTGACGGCGGCGCTGCTGCCGCGGCCCCCGCGGGTGGCCGGGCGCGGCCGCCGGGACTGAGCGCACGGGGACCGGGCGCACCGGGACCGGGCGCACCCGCCGCCTCCGCCCGGATCGGGCGCACCATGGGGGCGATGGCACCGGACCGGAGGGCACTGGACAGGGTCGCCCGGCTGGACGCGGCCGTGGAGCGCGACGGACCCACCTGCATCTGGTGCGGCCGCGCGCTCACTGGGCACGTCCCCCCCACCACCGAGCACGTCGTGCCGCGGGTCAAGGGCGGCCCGTCGTGGCTGGAGAACGAGGTGGCCGCCTGCCGGCGGTGCAACGGCGAGCGCGGGCACACCGCACCGGTCGAGTGGCTGGAGGAGTGCCTGCGCCGCGGCTGGCCCGCCGACGAGCAGCGGCTGGCCCGCGTCCTGACCGGGCTGGCCGAGGCGATCGCCGTCCGCGGCGGGCAGCGCCGGGCCCGGCCGTACCTGGAGTCCCAGCTGCGCCGGCTGCGCCGCCGCGGTGTCGTCGCCGCCCGGTCCGCCTAGCCTGGCCCGCGTGAGCGCGGGGACGGTCGTCGGCATCTCGGTCTACCCCGTCCGCGGGTGCGCCGGGACGCCGCTGCAGCAGGCCGAGGTCGGCCCCGCCGGGCTGGCGGGGGACCGTGGGTCGGCCGTCGTCGACCTCGACGGGCGGGTGCTGCGCGGCAAGGACGCCCCGGGACTCGCCGGCGTCGTCCCCACCGGTTCCCCCGACCTCGACGCCGCCGCCGTCGCCGCGGCGCTGGGCCGGCCGGTGCGGCTCGAGCCGCTGACCGGCCGCCCCGAGGGCGCCGCGGCGGTGCACCTGGTCTCCCGGCAGGCGCTGGACCGGGCCTCGGCCGGCGTCGTCCCGGACGGCTGCGGCGCCGAGGACCCGCGGGCCAACCTGCTCCTCGACCTGCCCGCCGACGACGAGCGGACCTGGGTGGGCCGCCGGCTGCGGCTGGGCTCGGCCGTGCTGCAGGTCACGCGGCTGCCGAAGCACTGCCTGGGCGTCTACGCCGAGGTGGCCGAACCGGGGACGGTCACGGTCGGCGACGAGGTCCTCCCCGCGTAGTCGGGTCCCCGGGGCCGGCGCGGACGCTCGTTAGGCTGGCCGGTGCGCGTCCGCCTCCGGCCGGGCGCCGTCCGAGCACCTCGCGACCCCCCAGGAGCCCCCGTGTCCGCCGCGCTTCCCCCTGCCGCAACCACCCCGATCCGGGTGCCGGCCGGGACGACGGCCGAGCAGGCGCTCAAGGAGGCCGGGGTCGCGCTCAAGGGCCCCGACGGCGCCGTCGTCGTCCGCGACCTGGCCACCGGCGACCTGCGCGACCTCGCCTGGGCCCCCGACGCCGACGCCGAGGTCGAGCCCGTCGTCGCGGCCAGCCCCGAGGGCCGGGCGGTCATCCGGCACTCGACCGCGCACGTGCTCGCCCAGGCCGTGCAGGACCTGTTCCCCGGCACCCGGCTGGGCATCGGCCCGCCGGTCGAGAACGGCTTCTACTACGACTTCGACCCCGAGAAGCCGTTCACCCCGGAGGACCTGCAGGCGCTGGAGAAGCGCATGCAGCAGATCGTCAAGGCCGGGCAGCGCTTCGCCCGCCGGGAGATCAGCGACGACGACGCCCGCGCGGAGCTCGCGCACGAGCCGTACAAGCTCGAGCTGATCGGCCTGAAGGGCGGCGAGGCTGCGTCCTCCGATGACGGCGCCTCCGTCGAGGTCGGCGGCGCGCAGCTGACCATGTACGACAACCTCGACCCGCGCACCGGCGAGCGGCTGTGGACCGACCTGTGCCGCGGCCCGCACCTGCCGCGCACCTCGAACATCCCGGCGTTCAGCCTCACCCGCTCGGCCGCCGCCTACTGGCGGGGCAGCGAGAAGAACCCGCAGCTGCAGCGGGTCTACGGCACCGCGTGGGAGAGCCGCGAGGCGCACAAGGCGTACCTGGAGCAGGTCGCCGAGGCCGAGCGCCGCGACCACCGCCGCCTCGGCGCCGAGCTGGACCTGTTCAGCTTCCCCGACGAGATCGGGTCGGGCCTGGCGGTGTTCCACCCGAAGGGCGGCGTCGTCCGGCGGGAGCTGGAGGCCTACAGCCGCCGGCGGCACGAGGAGGGTGGCTACTCCTTCGTCAACACCCCGCACATCACCAAGGGCCGGCTGTTCGAGATCTCCGGCCACCTCGACTGGTACGCCGAGGGCATGTACCCGCCCATGCAGCTCGACGAGGAGCGCGACGCCGACGGCACCGTCCGCCGGCAGGGGCAGGACTACTACCTCAAGCCGATGAACTGCCCGATGCACAACCTGGTGTTCGGGGCCCGCGGCCGCTCCTACCGCGAGCTGCCGCTGCGGCTGTTCGAGTTCGGCACCGTCTACCGGTACGAGAAGTCCGGCGTCATCCACGGGCTCACCCGCGCCCGCGGCTTCACCCAGGACGACGCCCACATCTACTGCACCCCCGAGCAGATGGCCGGGGAGCTGCGCGGGCTGCTCGACTTCGTGCTCGGCCTGCTCGCCGACTACGGCCTCAGCGACTTCTACCTCGAGCTGTCCACCCGCAACCCGGACAAGTCCGTGGGGTCGGACGAGAGCTGGGAGGTCGCCACCGAGGCGCTGCGACAGGCGGCGCTGGACTCCGGCCTCGAACTCGTCCCCGACCCGGGCGGCGCGGCGTTCTACGGCCCGAAGATCTCCGTGCAGGCCCGCGACGCCATCGGCCGCAGCTGGCAGATGTCGACCATCCAGGTCGACTTCAACCTGCCCGAGCGGTTCGGCCTGGAGTACACCGCCGCCGACGGGTCCCGCCAGCGGCCGGTGATGCTGCACCGCGCGCTGTTCGGCTCGATCGAGCGCTTCTTCGCCGTCCTCACCGAGCACTACGCCGGCGCGTTCCCCGCGTGGCTGGCGCCGGTGCAGGTGGTCGGCATCCCGGTCACCGACGACCAGGTCGGGTACCTGACCGACGTCGCGCTGAAGCTGCGCGCCCGCGGCATCCGGGTCGAGGTCGACGACTCCGACGACCGCATGCAGAAGAAGATCCGCAACGCCAGCAAGCAGAAGGTGCCCTTCGTGCTGATCGCCGGGGCCACCGACGCCGACGCGGGTGCGGTCTCCTTCCGCTACCGCGACGGCAGCCAGCGCAACGGCGTGCCGGTCGACGAGGCCGTCGACGCCGTCGTCGCCTGGGTGGCCGCGCGGCACAACGCCGACCCGACGGCGGACGCGCCGCTGGAGTCGCGGTGACCGTGGGGCCCGACGGCTTCACGGTCCCCGTCTCCGCCGACGACGGCGGGCCGGCCGCCGTCTTCGAGCACCTGTGGACGCCCTACCGGATGGCGTACATCCGGGGATCGGGCAAGCCGACCGGCGAGCACGACTGCCCGTTCTGCCTCATCCCGGCGATGCCGGACGAGCAGGGGCTGGTGGTGGCGCGCGGCGCGACCGTGTTCGCGGTGCTGAACCTCTACCCCTACAACGCCGGGCACCTCATGGTGGTCCCTTACCGGCACGTGCCCGACTACACCGACCTGACCGAGGCCGAGGTCGCCGAGCTGGGCGCGTTCACGCAGACGGCGATGCGGGTGGTGCGGCAGGTGACCGGAGCACACGGTTTCAACATCGGGATGAACCAGGGGTCGGTGGCGGGGGCCGGGATCGCCGACCACCTGCACCAGCACGCGGTGCCGCGCTGGGGCGGCGACACGAACTTCATGCCGGTCATCGGCCTCACCCGGGTGCTGCCGCAGGTGCTGGCCGAGACCCGCACGCTGCTGGCCGCGGCCTGGCCGGGGGCTGCGTCGTCGGCCCCGTCCGCGCAGACGGGGGACTGACCGTGCTGGGGTCGGGCGCCCGGGCGGCCGTCGGCCGGTTCTGGGCGCCGGTGGTCACCCGGCTGGCGCGGGCGGGGGTGACGCCGGACGCGATCACGGTCACCGGGACCGTCGGCGCGATCGTCGCGGCGGTGGCGCTCGTGGCCCACGGCGTCCTGTTCTGGGGCGCGTTCACCGTCACGCTGTTCGTCCTGCTCGACATGCTCGACGGCGCGCTCGCGCGGGCCCGCGGCGGCGGGTCGGCGTTCGGCGCGGTGCTGGACTCGACCTGCGACCGCGCCGTCGACGCCGCCGTCTTCGGGGCGCTGGTGTGGTGGTACACCGGCGAGGGCGACGACCGGCTGCTCGCGCTGCTGGCGATGGTGGGGCTCGTCCTCGGCGTGCTGACCAGCTACATCAAGGCGCGGGCCGAGGGCGTCGGCATCCCGTGCGACGTCGGCCTGGTCGAGCGCACCGAGCGGCTGATCCTGGTGCTCACCGGCACCGGCCTGACCGGCCTGGGCCTGCCGTACGCCGTCGACGTGGGGCTGTGGCTGCTGGTGGTGGGCGGCGCGGTGACCGTCGCGCAGCGGGTGGCCGCCGTCCACCGTGGCGCCCGGGGGAAGTCGCTGACGCCGTCGGCGCCGGCCCCGTGAGCGGCCTCCGGGCGCGGGCGGCCGCGCGGGCCACGGACCTCGGCTACGCCGCGGGCTGGCAGGCGGTGCAGTGGCTGCCCGAGCCGGTGGCCCGCGGCGCGTTCGACGCGGTGGCCCGCTTCGCCGCCGGCCGCGAGGGCCGGGGCACCCGACAGCTGCGGGCCAACCTGCGCGTGGCCACCGGCGGCAAGCTCGCCGAGGACGAGCTCGACGCGCTCACCGCCCGCGCGCTGCGCTCCTACGCCCGCTACTGGCAGGAGGCCTTCCGGCTGCCCCGCCTGGGCACCGCGCGGGTGCTGCGCGACACCGTCGTCCCCGGGATCGACCACCTCGCCCGCGCCCGCGCGCAGGGCCGGCCGGTGATCCTGGCGCTGCCGCACAGCGGCAACTGGGACGCGGCCGGCGTGTGGTTCCTCGACTGGCTGGGTGAGCCGTTCATGACCGTCGCCGAGCGGCTGCGGCCGGAGTCGCTGTACGAGCGGTTCCTCGCCTACCGGGAGACCCTCGGCATGCGGGTGGTGCCCCTGACGGGCGGGGAGCGGCCGAGCTCGGCGGTGCTGCGCGAGTGGCTGGAGGCCGGGCGCTCGGTGTGCCTGCTGGTCGACCGCGACCTCGGCTCCGGCGGCGTCCCCGTGGAGTTCCTCGGCCGGCCGGCCACCATGCCCGGCGGGCCCGCGCTGCTGGCCGCGCAGACCGGCGCCTCGCTGCACCCGGTCACCTGCCGGTTCAGCGAGCGCGGGTGGGTGCTGCAGGTCGGCGAGGAGGTGCCGCTCGACGGCGGGACCCGGCTGAGGGACCGGGTGGCGACGGCGATGCAGGGCGTGGCCGACGCGTTCACCGCCGACATCGCGCGGCAGCCGGAGGACTGGCACGTGCTCGGGCGCGTCTGGGCCGACGTGCCGCCCGACCCGCCGGCGGGGGAGCGTCGCTGATGCGGATCGGCCTGGTCTGCCCCTACCAGTGGGACGTGCCCGGGGGCGTCCAGTACCACGTGCGCGACCTCGCCGAGACGCTGCGCGGGCTCGGCCACCACGTCGAGGTGCTCACCCCGGCCGAGCACGAGGAGTCGCTCACCGACCCCTGGCTCACCTGGGCCGGGCGCACCGTGCCGATCCCGTACAACGGCTCGATGGCCAGCGTGCAGTTCGGGCCGGTGTCCGCGGCGCGGGTGCGCCGCTGGCTGCGCGAGGGCCACTTCGACGTCGTCCACGTGCACGACCCGGCGCCACCGTCGATCGGCCTGCTGGTCTGCATGATCGCCACCGGCCCGATCGTGGCCACCTTCCACGCCGCCACCGTGCGGTCGAAGTGGCTGGCCGCCTGGGGCCCGGTCGTGCGCCCGTGGCTGGAGAGGATCACCGGCCGGATCGCCGTCTCCGACTTCGCCCGGCGCGTGCAGGTCGAGCACCTCGGCGGCGACGCGGTGATCATCCCCAACGGCGTCCACGTGGGGTTCTTCGCCGAGGGGCCGACCCTGCCCGGGGCCGCGCGCGGCGTCGACGGGCCGACGATCGGGTTCCTCGGCCGCTACGACGAGCCGCGCAAGGGCCTGCCGGTGCTGCTGGAGGCGATGCGGACCGTCGTCCGCGAGCACCCCGGCGCCCGGCTGCTGGTGGCCGGCCGCGGCGACCCCGACGCCCTGCGGGACGCGGTGGGGGAGGACCTGCGCCCGCACGTGGCCCTGCTCGGCGAGCTCCCCGAGGCCGACAAGGCCGCGTTCCTGCGCTCGGTGGACGTCTACTGCGCGCCCAACCTGCTCGGGGAGTCCTTCGGCGTGGTGCTCATCGAGGCCATGGCCGCGGGTGCGCCGATCGTGGCCAGCGACCTCGACGCGTTCGCGCGGGTGCTCGAGGACGGCGCGGCCGGGGTGCTGGTGCGCCGCGGGGACGGCGCGGCGCTGGCCCGGGCGCTGTCGGACCTGCTCGCCGACCCCGCCCGGCGCGCGGCGCTGTCGGCCACCGGGAGCGAGGTGGCCGCGGGCTACGACTGGCAGGTGGTGGCCCGCCGGGTGCTCGCCGTCTACGAGACCGTGGTGCTCCCCGGCGCAGGGGAGGTCACGGCCGGCGACGACGAGGCGTGGCCGGAGGTGACGGGAGCCACCGACGGGGTGTTCCCCTCCCTGCTGAGGCGCGTCCGCCGCTAGCGTTGGCCGACGTGACGCCCGCCGCCTGGTTGCTCGTCGCCGCGGTCGTCGTCGTCCTCCTCCTGGCCTGGACCGCCTGGACGCTCACCCGGCTGCGGCGGCTGGAGGCCCGGGTCGCCCGCGCGCGGACGGTGCTCGAGGACCGGCTGCGCGCCCGCGCCGCCCTGGCCGAGGACCTGTCCTCCGGGTACAGCGCCGCGCTCGGTGAGGACCGCGCGTCCCGGCTGAAGACCGCCGCCTACGAGGCACGCCGGACCCCGGCCGGCGACCGGGAGCTGGCCGAGAACACCCTGGGCCGGGAGCTGCGCGCCCTCCCGGCGGAGCTGCCGGGGGTCCCCGCGGAGCTGCTCGCCGAGCTGGCCGAGGCCGAGGCCCGCATGGCCCTGGCCCGGCGCTTCTACAACGACGCCGTCCGGGACACCGCGCTGCTGCGGCAGCGCCGGCTGCCCCGGCTGCTGCGGCTGCACGCCGACCGGCCGCTGCCGCGCTTCTTCGACGTCGAGGACGGCCTGGACGCCGTCCCGACCGGCGCCGGGACGCCCCGCGCCTGAGCGCCCGCGGCGGACGACCGCATGACGACGGGACAGGACGAGGCCGGGGACGCGCGTCCCGCCGCGGGCCCGGTGCGGGAGCGGCCGGCGGGCCGGCGGCTGCGCGGTGTCGACCTCGCCCGCGGGCTCGCCGTCCTCGGCATGTTCGGTGCGCACCTCGGCGACACCGGCGACCTCGGCTGGGACCCGGCCACCTGGCGCGCGGTGGTCGACGGTCGCTCGTCGATCCTGTTCGCCACGCTGGCCGGGGTGTCCATCGCGCTGCTGTCCGGGGGGCGCACCCCGCCCGCGGACGACGAGCTCGCGCGGGCCCGGACCCGGGTCCTCGTCCGCGCCGCCTGGGTGTTCGCGATCGGCGGCGTCCTGGAGCTGCTGGACACCTTCGTCGCGATCATCCTCGGCGTCTACGCGGTCCTGTTCGTGCTCGCGCTGCCGTTCCTGCGCTGGTCCCCGGCGCGGCTGCTGGCCGCCGCGGCCGTCGTCGCCCTGGCCGGGCCGCCGCTCACGCTGGCGGCCGGGCGGTACGCGACCGGGCAGGGCGAGGAGGACGGCGCGTTCGCCTTCCTGCTGTTCACCGGCTACTACCCGGCGGCGGTGTGGCTCGCCTTCGTGCTCGTGGGGCTCGCGGTGGGGCGGCTGGACCTCGGCGCCGCCCGGGTGCGCGCGTGCCTGGTCGCCGGCGGGGCGGTCACGGCGGTGCTCGGCTACCTCGGCGGCCGGCTGACCACCCGGGCGTTCGCGCCGGGGGAGCGGCCGGCCGGGATCGAGGAGGGCTTCGGCGCCGCCGGCGGCTGGGACCCGGCCTGGTTCGCCGGCGCCGAGCCGCACAGCAGCACGCCGTTCGAGGTGGTCGGGTCCGGCGGGGTCGCCGTCGCGGTCCTCGGGGTGTGCCTGGTCGTCGCCGACCTGCTGCCGCGGCTGACCCACCCGGTCGCCTCGGTGGGTGCGCTGGCGCTGTCGGTCTACACCGCCCAGATCGTCGCCATCGCCGTGCTCGACGTCGAGTACGGGCGGGACTGGGGGCTGTGGGCGCGCTTCAGCCTGACCGCCCTGCTGCTGGCGTCGGCGTGGCGCTCCCGGCTGGGTCGCGGACCGCTGGAGGGGTTGCTGGCCTGGAGCTCGCGGCGGGCGGCCGGCTCCTGAGGCGGGAACGGGCACCGGCGCGCCGCCGGTAGGATCGACCGGTGCGTCCGGGCGCCGGTGCCGGGCGTCGGGACGAGGGAGGACAGTCGTGAGCGGCCATTCCAAGTGGGCGACCACCAAGCACAAGAAGGCCGCGATCGACGCCAAGCGCGGCAAGCTGTTCGCCAAGCTGATCAAGAACATCGAGGTCGCCGCCCGGACCGGTGGCGGTGACCCGGCGGGCAACCCGACGCTCTACGACGCCATCCAGAAGGCGAAGAAGTCCTCGGTCCCCAACGACAACATCGACCGCGCGGTCAAGCGCGGCTCGGGCGCCGAGGCCGGTGGCGTCGAGTACCAGTCGATCACCTACGAGGGCTACGCCTCCGGCGGCGTCGCGGTGCTCGTCGAGTGCCTCACCGACAACCGCAACCGGTCGGCCTCCGAGGTGCGCACCGCGATGACCCGCAACGGCGGCTCGATGGCCGACCCCGGCTCGGTGTCCTACCTGTTCACGCGCAAGGGCGTCATCGTCGTCCCGCAGGCCGACGGCGTCGACGAGGACACCGTCCTCATGGCGGTCCTCGACGCCGGCGCCGAGGAGGTCCGCGACCTCGGCGACACCTTCGAGGTCGTCTGCGAGCCCGGTGACCTGGTCGCCGTCCGCACCGCGCTGCAGGACGCCGGCATCGACTACGACTCGGCCGAGGCCGGGTTCGTGCCCAGCGTCACCGTCGAGCTCGACGAGGAGGGCGCCGGCAAGGTGTTCCGCCTCATCGACGCGCTCGAGGACCTCGACGACGTCCAGAACGTCTACGCCAACTACGACGTCTCCGACGAGGTGCTCGAGAAGGTCGGCTGAGGCGCCACCGGCGCACCGGCCGCCCCGGACACCACACCCCAGCGGCCCGATCCGGTCCGCCGGCGCCGCGGCGACGGTCCACCCGCCGGCGGTCCGGGCCGCGCCGGCCGACGGCGGCCCGGTGGGGCGCCGCGCCCCGGTGGGGCCGGTGCCGCGGGGAACCGCCGCGCCGGAGCCCGCTCGCCGCCCTGCCGCTGGACATCGACACCGGCGGCTCCGCCCAGGTGGCCGGACCCGGGCGCGGCGCCGCTGGTGGCCGCCGGGGTCGGCTGAGCGCCCGCGTGTCGCTCCCCGGACCGTGCCGCGTGTTGCGTCCCGGGGCCGTCGTCGGGGACGGTTACGGTTGCGGTCGAACACGCGTTCGGTGAGAGGGGGAGCGGGCATGCGGGTGCTCGGCATCGACCCGGGGCTGACCCGGTGCGGCTGGGGTGTGGTCGACGGCCGTCCCGGCGCGCGCCCGGCCGCCGTGGGCGTCGGCGTGATCCGCAGCTCCGCGGACCTGGACCTGGAGCTGCGGCTGCTGGAGCTGCACACCCAGGTCACCGCGCTGCTGCGCGAGCACCGGCCCGACGTCGTGGCCATCGAGCGGGTCTTCACCCAGAACAACAAGGGCACCGCCACCGGGACCGCGCAGGCGGCCGGGGTCGCGGCGCTGGCCGCGGCGCAGGCAGACCGGCCGGTCGCCTGGCACACGCCCAGCGAGGTCAAGGCGGCCATCTCCGGCAACGGCCGCGCGGACAAGGAGCAGGTCACCCTCATGGTCACCCGGGTGCTGGGGCTGACGTCGGCCCCCAAGCCGGCCGACGCCGCCGACGCGCTGGCGCTGGCGGTCTGCCACGTGTGGCGCGGCCCGGCCCAGGACCGGCTGCGGGTCGCGGCGATCGCCGGCGGCATCGGCGCGCCGGTGGTGCAGCGGACGCTGCCGCGCTGGCGGGGGGTGTCCCGGTGATCGCCTCGGTGAGCGGCCGGGTCGCCGCGGTCGGCCCCGAGGGCGCGGTCGTCGAGGTCGGCGGCATCGGCCTGGCCGTGCAGTGCACGCCCGGCACCATCGCCCGGCTCGCGGTGGGGGAGGACGCCCGCCTGGCCACCAGCCTGGTCGTGCGCGAGGACTCCCTCACCCTCTACGGCTTCGCCGACGACGACGAGCGGCAGCTGTTCGAGCTGCTGCAGACCGCCAACGGCGTCGGCCCGCGGCTGGCGCAGGCGGTGCTGGCCATCCACCCGCCGCGCGAGGTCCGCCGCGCGGTGTCCACGGCCGACGTCAAGGCGCTCATGCAGGTGCCCGGCATCGGCAAGAAGGGCGCCGAGCGGCTGATCCTCGAGCTGCGCGACCGGCTCGGCGCCACCACCACCGACACCCAGCTGGACGGCCCCGCCCCGGCCGGCCTCGCGCCGGTCACCCCGGTGGCGCCCTGGCGCGACCAGCTGTCCTCGGCCCTGGTCGGGCTCGGCTGGTCCACCAAGGAGGCCGACACCGCGCTCACCGCCCTCGCCCCGGTCGCCGACGAGCAGCTCGCCGGCACCGGCCGGGTCGACGTCGCGCTGCTGCTGCGCCAGGCGCTGCAGCTGCTGGGCCGGTCGTGAGCGCCCCGTTCGACCGGTCGCTGACCGGCGAGGTGGAGTCCGGCATCAGCCGCGACTTCGCCGTCTCCCCGCAGGCCGGGGACGAGGAGCGGGTGGTCGAGTCCGCGCTGCGGCCGCACTCGCTCACCGACTTCATCGGCCAGCCCAAGGTCGCCCGCCAGCTCGCGCTGGTCCTCGAGGGCGCCAAGCGCCGGGGCCGCCCGCCGGACCACGTGCTGCTGTCCGGCCCGCCCGGGCTCGGCAAGACCAGCCTCGCGCTGATCATCGGCTCGGAGCTCGGCACCTCGGTCAAGATCACCAGCGGCCCGGCGATCGAGCGCTCCGGCGACCTCGCCGCGATGCTGTCCAACCTCGGCCCCGGCGACGTGCTGTTCATCGACGAGATCCACCGCATCGCGCGGCCCGCCGAGGAACTGCTGTACATGGCGATGGAGGACTTCCGGGTCGACGTCGTCGTCGGCAAGGGGCCCGGCGCCACCGCGATCCCGCTGGAGATCAACCCGTTCACCCTGGTCGGCGCGACCACCCGTGCCGGGCTGCTGACCGGGCCGCTGCGCGACCGGTTCGGCTTCGTCGGGCAGATGGAGTTCTACGAGCCGGCCGAGCTGCAGCAGGTGCTCGCCCGCAGCGCCGACCTGCTCGGCGTCGAGCTCACCGACGACGGCTCGGCCGAGATCGCCGGCCGCTCCCGCGGGACGCCGCGCATCGCCAACCGGCTGCTGCGCCGGGTGCGCGACTACGCCGAGGTCGAGGCCGACGGCCGGGTCACCCGTGCCGTGGCGCAGGCCGCGCTGGCGCTCTACGACGTCGACGACCTGGGGCTGGACCGGCTGGACCGGGCGGTGCTCGAGGCGCTGGTCGTGCGCTTCTCCGGCGGCCCGGTCGGCGTCTCCACGCTGGCGGTCGCGGTGGGGGAGGAGCCCACCACCGTCGAGGAGGTGTGCGAGCCCTTCCTCGTCCGCGCCGGCCTGCTCGCCCGCACCCCCCGCGGGCGGGTGGCCACCGAGGCGGCCTGGCGGCACCTCGGCCACCCGGTGCCGCGCGGCGGCATCCCCCTCGGGGGTGTCACAGCCGTCCCGCGTGACCCGGGCGCGTCGTCGGAACCGCTCTTCGACGCCTAGACTCATCGGCGCTGGCGCGCAACTCGGCCCTCCCCGGGCCGACCGGTCCCGGCCGTGCGATCCCGTGTCGGCGCGGACGGTGCCCCGCGCGCCACGACCGACGTACCCGAGCGGTCCCGACCCGGGCCGCACCGACCGCGTGCAGCCGACGCGGTAGAGAGGCACTCCCGTCGTGAGACTGTTCCCCCTGCTCCTGCTCGTCCTGGCGTTCGTGGCGCTGGTCGTGCTCCCCGCGCGGGCCCGCAAGCGCCAGCAGACCCAGACCCAGTCGGCGCTGGCGATCGGCGTGCCGGTCACCATGGCCGGCGGCGTGTACGGCACGGTGGCCGGTCTCGACGACCCGGCCACCATCCAGGTCCAGATCGCCCCGGGCGTCGTCGTGACCTACGCCCGGCAGGCGGTCCTCCAGGTCCGCCCGGTGGCCGGCGAGGTGCCCGGCCCGGTGGTGTCGGGGGAGACCGTGGTCGAGCCCGCCCCGGACGAGACCACGCCCCGGGACGACCGGCCGGGCGACGGCTCCACCGGCAAGACCCTCTGACGGAGGACCCGTGGCCAACCGCGCCCTGCCGGCACGCCGCTACTTCGGCGCGCTGGTCCTGATCGTGGCCGTCATGTACGGCCTGATCTTCCTCACCGGCTCCGACCGCACCCCCCAGCTCGGCCTGGACCTGCGCGGCGGGACCACGGTCACGCTGACCGCGCGCACGCCCGACGGGCAGGCGCCGGCACCCGAGGACCTCGAGCTCGCCCGCCAGATCATCGAGCAGCGGGTCAACGGCCTCGGCGTGGCCGAGGCCGAGGTGGTCACCGAGGGCGAGGCCAACATCGTCATCTCGGTGCCCGGCGACGACGGCGAGCAGGCCCGCGAGCTCGGCCAGACCGCCCAGCTGCGCTTCCGCCCGGTGGTCACCGGCCCCGAGGCGGCCGCGCCCGCCGAGAGCACCGACGGCGCGACGCCGAGCGACTCCGCGACGCCGACCGACGGCGCCACGCCGACGGACTCCGCGGCACCCACCGACAGCGCGGCCCCGACCGACGCGGCCACCCCGACCGACGCCGCGACGACGGACTCCGCCACCCCGAGCGACGGCGCGGTGAGCGACCCCGCGCTCGACCCGGACCGGCCCGCGGTGACCCAGGAGGAGGCCGCGGCGCAGTACGCGACGCTGACCTGCGCCCCCGAGGACACCACCAGCGAGGTCGCCCGCCCCGACGACTACGTCGCCGCGTGCAGCGAGGACGGCACGCAGAAGTACCTGCTCGGCCCGACGATCATCGAGGGCACCGAGATCGCCGACGCCAGCGCCGGCACGCAGCAGACCACCGGCGAGTGGGTCGTGCTGCTGGACTTCAACTCCGAGGGCCGCGCCACCTGGGCGGAGTACACCGCCGCCAACGTCGGCACCAACGTCGCCTTCACCCTCGACGGCCGGGTCGTCTCCGCGCCCTCCATCCAGGGCGCCATCAACGGCCAGACGACGATCACCGGCTCGTTCGACCAGGCCGGCGCCGAGGAGCTGGCCAACCAGCTGCGCTACGGCGCGCTGCCGCTGACCTTCGAGCAGGCCACCGCCCAGTCGATCTCCACCGAGCTCGGCGCCGAGCAGCTCAAGGCCGGGCTCATCGCCGGCGCCATCGGCATCGCGCTCGTGTTCGTCTACGCGCTGGTCTACTACCGGCTGCTGGGCCTGGTCATGATCGTCAGCCTGCTGCTGTCGGCGGTCGTGGTCTACGCCAGCCTCGTGCTGCTGGGCCGGGAGATCGGGTTCACGCTGAGCCTCGCCGGCATCGCCGGGTTCATCGTCTCGATCGGCATCACGGCGGACTCGTTCGTCGTCTACTTCGAGCGCCTCAAGGACGAGATCCGCGAGGGCCGGACGCTGCGCTCGGCGGTGCCGCGCGCCTGGGTCCGCGCCCGCCGCACGATCCTCTCGGCCGACGCGGTCAGCTTCCTCGCCGCGGCCATCCTCTACTGGCTGGCCATCGGCGACGTGAAGGGCTTCGCGTTCACCCTCGGCCTGTCCACGGTCCTGGACCTGGTCGTCGTCTTCCTCTTCACCCACCCGCTGATGGCCGTGCTCGCCCGGTTCCGGTCGTTCGGCTCGAGCCGGTTCTCGGGCCTCGGCCAGGTCGACCGGTCCCTGCGCTCGGCCGCCCCGGCCGTGCGCGCGGAGCGCGAACTGGTCGGCGCCGGGTCGGGTGCCCGCGCGTCGCAGGACAGGAGCAGGGCATGACCGGCCGCAGGGACGACACCGGGCAGGACACCCCGGTGCCGGTGGGCACCGAGGCCGACGAGGCCCGCGCGGCCGGCGCGGCGGCGGCCGAGGACGCCGCCGCGGCCGCCGACGACGCCGCGCTCGCCGACGCCGGCCTGCCGGCGGAGGGCAGCGCGGCCCGCCGCCCCGGACGGCGGGCCTCCCTGGCGCACCGCCTCTACAACGGCGAGGCCGGCCTCGACGTCGTCGGCCGCAGCCGGCTCATCTACAAGGTCACCGCGGTGATCGTGCTGGTCTGCATCGCCTCGATGGTGTTCCGCGGCTTCAACTTCGGCATCGACTTCGCCGGCGGCAACAGCTTCCGGCTGCCCGGCGGCACGGAGCAGCTGGAGCAGGTGCGCGAGGCCGCCACCGACGCCGGCGCCGACGTCGCCTCGGCGCAGGTGGTCGGCGGCGACGAGATCCTGCTGCGCACCGGCGCGCTGGACAACGAGGGCGAGCGGGCGGTCGTCGAGGCGGTGGCGGACGCCGCCGGCGTCGACGCGGGTGCCGTCAGCCCCGAGTCGGTGAGCGCCGAGTGGGGCCAGGACATCACCGACCAGGCGCTCATCGCGCTGGCGGTGTTCCTCGCCGCGGTCATCGCGTTCCTGGCCATCCGGTTCCAGCCGAAGATGGCCGTCGGCGCCATCGCCGCGCTGCTGCACGACCTCGTGGTCACCGCGGGCGTCTACTCGCTCGTCGGCTTCGAGGTCACGCCGTCGACGATCATCGGCCTGCTGACCATCCTCGGGTTCTCCCTCTACGACACCGTCGTCGTCTTCGACAAGGTCGACGAGAACACCCGCGGCCTGGCGCAGAGCGCGCGCATGACCTGGGGCGAGGCGGCCAACCTCGCGGTCAACCAGACCCTCATGCGCTCGATCAACACCTCGGTGATCGCGCTGCTGCCGGTGGCCGGGCTGCTGTTCGTCGGGGCGGGCCTGCTCGGCGTCGGCACGCTCAAGGACCTCGCGCTGGTGCTGTTCGTCGGTCTCGCGGCGGGCGCCTACTCGTCGATCTTCCTGGCCACGCCGATCGTCGCCGACCTCAAGGAGCGCGAGCCCGAGGTGGTCGCGCTGCGCAAGCGGGTGCTCGCCCGCCGCTCGGCCGCCGCCCGCCAGGGCGCCCGCGCCGCGGCCGGGCCGGTCGCCAGCGCCCGCCGGGCCCGCGGCGGCGCCCCCCGCGGCGGGGTGGCCCTCGCCGAGCGGGACGCCGGGTCGCTGGGCCCGGCGGAGGCCGACGTCGTCGTCGAGTCGCCGGCCTCGGTCGGTCCCGACGCCGGCCGGCCGCGCGGCGCCACCGCGGCGCCGCGCCCGGGCGTCCGGCCGCAGCGGCCGGGCGGGGCGAAGAAGCGCCGGTGAGCACCGCCGAGGCGCTGCCGCCCCTCGACGAGCTCATCGCCTCGCTGGCCGTCGACGTCCCGGACTTCCCCGAGCCCGGGGTCGTCTTCCGCGACCTCACGCCGGTGTTCGCCGACGGCCCGGCCTTCCGCCGCATGGTGGAGGGCCTGGCCGCGCCGGTGCTGGTGGACCCGCGGGCGGCGGCGGTCGCGCACACCGACGACGGCCGCCCCGGCGACCCGGGCTTCGACGTCGTCGTCGGCGTCGAGGCCCGCGGGTTCCTGCTGGCCGCGGCGGTCGCGCTGCACGCCGGCGTCGGCGTCGTGCCGGTGCGCAAGGCCGGCAAGCTGCCCCGGGAGCGGATCGCCGCCGAGTACGTGCTCGAGTACGGCACCGCGACCGTCGAGATGCACACCGACTCGCTGCGCCGCGGGCAGCGGGTGCTGCTGGTCGACGACGTGCTCGCCACCGGCGGCACGCTGGCGGCCTCCGTCGCGCTGGTCGAGGAGCTCGGAGGCGTGGTCACCGCGGTGTCGGTGGTCGTCGAGCTGGCCGCCCTCGGCGGCCGCGAGCGCCTCGCCCCGCACGCCGTGCACACCCTCTGGACCACCTGAGGAGGAGCCCCGGCCCGGTGGCGCCGCACCCCTGGCGGGCGCGGCTAGCATGGTGCCGGTCGTTCCTCCTCAGCCTCCGCAGGAGTCGCCGTGGCACCCGACGCGCCCGCCACCCGCGTGGCTGGCGCGCGGCCCGAGGAGGACCCGGCCCCGCCGCAGGACCAGCGCGCCCCGCTGCCGTCCCGGCCGCTGGTCCGCCGGCCCGACGACGTCGGCAGCGAGCCGCCGGAGGAGGGCGCCCCCGCCCGCCCGCGCCGGGTGCGCGACCGGCTGGCCCGCCGCATCGTCGCCGGCCAGCGCAGCGAGGTCCGCCCGGTGCTCGAGCCGCTGGCCGCGCTGCACCGGCAGAGCCACCCCAAGGCCGACCTCGCGCTGCTGCAGCGGGCCTACGACGTCGCCGAGGCCGCGCACGCCACCCAGAAGCGCAAGAGCGGCGACCCCTACATCACCCACCCGCTGGCCGTGGCCACCGTGCTCGCCGGGCTCGGGATGGACACCACGACGCTGGTCGCCGCGCTGCTGCACGACACCGTCGAGGACACCGGCAAGACCCTCGAGGCCATCAGCGCGGACTTCGGCCCCGAGGTCGCCCACCTCGTCGACGGCGTCACCAAGATCGACAAGGTGAAGCTGGGCGACGCCGCCCAGGCCGAGACGATCCGCAAGATGATCGTCGCGATGGCCCGCGACCCCCGGGTGCTGGTCATCAAGCTCGCCGACCGGCTGCACAACATGCGCACGCTGCGCTTCCTCCCGCCGGAGAAGCAGGAGAAGAAGGCGCGCGAGACGCTGGAGATCCTCGCCCCGCTGGCCCACCGCCTGGGCATGAACACGATCAAGTGGGAGCTCGAGGACCTCGCGTTCGCCACGCTCTACCCCAAGCGCTACGACGAGATCGTCCGGCTGGTCGCCGAGCGGGCGCCCTCCCGCGACACCTACCTCGCCGAGGTGACCGCGGCGGTCACCGAGCAGCTCAAGGCGGCCGGCATCCAGGCCGTCGTCACCGGCCGGCCCAAGCACTACTACTCGATCTACCAGAAGATGATCGTCCGCGGCCGGGACTTCACCGACATCTGGGACCTGGTCGGCATCCGGATCCTGGTGGACACCGTCCGCGACTGCTACGCGGCGCTGGGCATCATGCACGCGCACTGGCAGCCGGTGCCCGGGCGCTTCAAGGACTTCGTCGCGATGCCGAAGTTCAACATGTACCAGTCGCTGCACACGACGGTCATCGGGCCGCAGGGCAAGCCGGTCGAGCTGCAGATCCGCACGCACGACATGCACCGCACCGCCGAGTACGGCATCGCCGCGCACTGGAAGTACAAGGAGAAGGCGCGGCAGGGCGGCAAGCCCGGCCCGGGGGAGTTCGGCGCCGCGAAGGCCGGCACGCCCGACGACATGCTGTGGCTGCGCCAGCTGCTGGACTGGCAGCGCGAGGCCCAGGAGCCCGGCGAGTTCCTCGAGACCCTGCGCTACGACCTGGGTCCGCAGGAGGTCTTCGTCTTCACGCCCAAGGGCGACGTCATGAGCCTGCCCGGCGGGTCGACGCCGGTGGACTTCGCCTACGCGGTGCACACCGAGGTCGGCCACCGCTGCATCGGCGCCCGGGTCAACGGCACGCTGGTCAGCCTGGACAGCAAGCTGTCCAACGGCGACGTCGTCGAGATCTTCACCTCCCGCTCGCCCACGGCCGGCCCCTCGAAGGACTGGCTGTCCTTCGTCGGCTCCTCCCGCGCGCGGACCAAGATCCGCCAGTGGTTCACCAAGGAGCGCCGCGACGACGCCGTCGAGGCCGGCAAGGAGGCCCTGACCCGCGCCATGCGCAAGGCGGGCCTGCCGCTGCAGCGGCTGCTCGGCGGCGAGGCGCTGGTCACGCTGGCCAAGGACCTCCGCTACGCCGACGTCACCGCGCTGTACGCGGCGGTGGGGGAGAACCAGATCTCCGCGGCGTCGGTGGTCGACAAGCTGATCACCGCGCTCGGCGGCGCCGAGGGCGCGGTCGAGGACATCGCCGAGACCGCGATCCCCACGCGGCGGCCGCTGCACCGCCGGCCGGCCAGCGGCGACCCCGGGATCGTCGTCCACGGGATGAGCGACGTCTGGGCCAAGCTCGCCAAGTGCTGCACCCCGGTGCCCGGCGACGACGTCCTCGGCTTCGTCACCCGCGGCGGCGGGGTGAGCGTGCACCGCACCGACTGCACCAACGCCGCGGACCTGCGGCGCAAGAGCGAGCGGCTGGTCGAGGTCGAGTGGGCCAGCCAGCCCGGCTCGGTGTTCCTCGTCTCGATCCAGGTCGAGGCGCTGGACCGGCACCGGCTGCTGTCCGACGTCACCAAGGCGCTGGCCGACGAGCGGGTCAACATCCTGTCGGCGTCGGTGCAGACCAGCCGCGACCGGGTGGCGGTCAGCCGGTTCACCTTCGAGCTGGCCGACCCCGCGCACCTGGGCGCGGTGCTGCAGACGGTGCGCAACGTCGAGGGCGTCTTCGACGTCGAGCGCGTCACCGCCTGAACGCCACCACCGCGTACAGCGGGTCCCCGGCGCCGGGCGGGGTGCGCAGCGACACCTCCGGCTCGGTGAAGGCGCCGGCGCGCCGCACCAGCTCGGCGACCAGCGCGCCGTGCTGCTCGTCGGTCGTCGCCAGCCAGCCGTGCACGGCCTTGGTGGGGAAGCAGCGGTTCGAGAAGGTGACCACCAGCGGCCCACCCGGGCGCAGCACCCGCCCGGCCTCGGCGAGCACCTCGATCGGCCGGGTCAGGTAGTCGATCGACACGCAGCACACCGCGGCGTCGACGTCGCCGTCGGGCAGCGGCAGCCGCGGGTCGGCGTTGAGGTCCTGCACCACCCGCCCGGTGGCCGCGGGGTTGGCGGCGAGCTCGCGGGCGTTCATGCCGAGCACCACCAGCTCGGCCGGCGGGGTGCGGAAGTGCGAGACCCACGAGGACATGAGGTCCAGCACCCGGCGGGGGACCGGCGCCGAGCCGTCGATGCCGAGCTCCGCGTAGAGGTCGCCGACCGCGGCGATCGCGGCGTCGTCGATGTGGGTGACCAGCCGCGGCGGGCCGTAGAACTCCGCGTCGGGCCGCTCGTCGTCACGCGCGAAGAACCCGGGCGGGAACCCCGCGTAGGCATCAGGTCGGGCGGTCACCGCCACGAGTGTGCCCTCCGGCCCCGTCCCGGGCCCCGCCCCGGGCCTGCGAGGGGAGGGGAGGACGGGGCCCTTCGTCCGTCATCCCACGGGGGCCATCGAGGTGACCGTCACCGCGACGGTGGGGGCGCCGCCGCCGGGCGAGGGGTCCAGCGAGCCGTCGTTGCCGTTGGCCGCGACCACGTCGAGGAAGGCGAGGCCGCCGTCGTCGACGGTGCCGACGACGGTGTAGTCCGGCGGCAGCGAGCTGTCGCCCCAGACGAGGAAGAACTGGCTGCCGTCGAGGCCCTGCCCGCTGTTGGCCATCGCGACCGTGCCCCGGGGGTAGGTCTCGTCACCGTCGACGTCGGTGGGGAAGGCGTAGGTGGGCCCGCCGGCGCCGGTGCCGGTCGGATCGCCGCACTGCAGCACCTGCAGGCCCTCGCTGTCGACCTGCCGGTGGCAGGAGGAGCCGTCGAAGAAGCCCTGCGCGGCCAGGTGGAGCATGCTCGCCGCCGCGCACGGGGCGCCGGCCCGGTCCAGGGTGAGCGTCAGCTCGCCCAGGCTGGTGGTCATCCGCAGCGCCGCGGTGCCCTCGGCGGGCACCTCGTCGTCGGGCGGGGCCACCTCCACGGCGTAGGGGTTGCCCGACCGGGCGGCCACCCACTCGCAGGCCACCGTCGCGGCGCCCGCACCGCCGCCCGCGGCGTCGCCGGTCCCCTCGGGGACCGGCGACGCCGAGCCGGGGACCGTGCCCGTGCAGGCCGACAGCGCCAGCAGGGCGCCGGTGACACCGGCGCCCGCCCGCGCCGGCCTCACGCGACGACGGTCATCGAGGTGATGGTCACCGGCAGGTTCGGGGCGCCGCCGCCGGGGCTCGGCTCGAACGAGCCGTCGTTGCCCGCCGCGGCGATGGTGTCGAGCACCGCGAGGCCCGCCTCGTCCACGGTGCCGACCGCCGTGTAGTCCGGGGGCAGGTCGGTGTCGACGAAGCAGAGGAAGAACTGGCTGCCCGTGGAGCCGGGCGTGCCGCTGTTGGCCATGGCGATCGTGCCGCGGGGGTAGGTCGTCTCCGGCGTGACCTCCTCGGCGAACTTGTAGGTCGGGCCGCCGGAGCCGGTGCCGGTCGGGTCGCCGCACTGCAGGACGCCGAAGGTCGGCTGGTTGACCTCGCGGTGGCAGGTGCTGCCGTCGAAGAACCGCTGCGAGGCGAGGAAGGCGAAGCTCGCCGCGGCGCAGGGGGCCTTGGCGCGGTCGAGGGTCAGGGGGACGTCGCCCTGGTCGGTGCTCATGAGCAGCTGCACGGTGCCGCTGGCCGGGGTGGAGGCCGGGTCCGGCGGGGTGCCGACGTCGGTCAGGTTCGGGTTGCCCGACGTGTCGGGCGCGTAGGTGCAGGTGACGGTTCCGTCGGCGTTGGTGACCGCCGGGGCCGCGGTCGCCTCGGTGCCCTCGGTGGCGGCGGCCGAGCTGCTGCTGGCGGCGGCCTGGGCGCTGTCGTCGTCGTCCCCGCCGAGCCCGGCCACCAGGGCCACCGCCCCGGCGACGAGCACGACGGCCATCACGGTCACCACGACGAGCAGGTTGCGACGGCGCTTGCGGGCGAGCTCGGCGCGCCGCTCGAGCTGGCGCTGCAGGCGGCGCTGGGCGGCAACCCGCCGCTGCTTGTTGGTCGGCACGGGTCGGGACACTCCTCGGACGGACGAGACGTTCCGCGGGGTCCGGACCCGGCCTCGGCCGCGCTCCGCGGTCTCCCCGCTGGTCGATCCGCGAGTGTAGGTGCCGCTCCTGTGGACCCTCGGTTGCCGGACCGGAGCGGCCCCGATCCCCCGCGTAACCTGCACGGGTGCTCATCCGCTCGTTCCCGGCCGGCGCCTTCGGCACCAACTGCTACGCCGTCGCCCCCGGGCCCGGCCAGGAGTGCGTCGTCGTCGACCCGGGCATGGACGCGGTCGAGCCGCTGGCCCGGGTGCTCGCCGACGACGGCCTCAAGCCGGTCGCCGTCGTCCTCACCCACGGCCACCTCGACCACACCTTCTCCGTGCTGCCCGTCTGCGAGGGCTACGACATCCCGGCCTACCTGCACCCCGACGACTCGGGCATGCTCGCCGACCCCGCGCGCTGGCACGGGCCGGCGCTGGCGCCGCTGATCACCGGCGTCCGGCTGCCCGACCCCACCGAGGTCGAGCCGCTCGCCGACGGCGCGGTCCTCTCTCTGGCCGGCGTCGAGCTGACCGTCCGCCACGCGCCCGGCCACACGCGGGGATCGGTGGTCTTCTCCCTCGACCTCGGGGAGGCCCCCGGCCTGCTGGCCGGCGACGTGCTGTTCGCCGGGTCGGTCGGCCGGGTGGACCTGCCCGGCGGCTCCTGGGAGGCGATGCTCACCTCGCTGCGCGAGGTGGTCCTGCCGCTGGACGACGAGACCGTCGTGCTGCCCGGCCACGGCCCGGCGACGACGATCGGGCGCGAGCGGGCGACCAACCCGTACCTGGCCGAGGCCGCGTCGGCTCCGAGGGGACGCGGACTGTGAGCGGGCTGAGCGCGCCCAAGGGCACCTTCGACGTCCTGCCGCCGGACTCGGCGCGCTTCCTCGCCGTCCGCGAGACGCTCACCGCGCCGCTGCGGCGGGCCGGCTACGGCTACGTCGAGACGCCGGTGTTCGAGGAGACCGCGGTGTTCTCCCGCGGCGTGGGTGAGTCCACCGACGTCGTGACGAAGGAGATGTACACCTTCGACGACCGCGGCGGCCGCTCGCTCACGCTGCGCCCCGAGCTCACCGCCGGGCTCATGCGCGCGTTCATCGAGCACCGGCTGCACACCGGGCCGCTGCCGGTGAAGCTGTGGACCGTCGGCTCGGCGTTCCGCTACGAGCGCCCGCAGGCCGGCCGCTACCGCCACTTCACGCAGGTGGACATGGAGGCCCTCGGCGTCGACGACCCCGCGCTGGACGCCGAGGTCGTGGCGCTGGGCGTGCAGGGGTTCCGCGACCTCGGCCTGCGGGACTTCGAGCTGCTGCTCACCTCGCTCGGTGACTCCACCTGCCGGCCGCAGTACCGCGAGCTGCTCGTCGCCTACCTGGAGAAGCTGGACCTCGACGAGGAGACCCGGCGCCGGGCGGAGATCAACCCACTGCGGGTGCTCGACGACAAGCGGCCCGAGGTGCAGGCCCAGCTCGACGACGCCCCGCTGATGGTCGACCACCTGTCGGACTCCACGAAGGCGCACTACGACGCCGTCCGCCAGCACCTGACCGACCTCGGCGTGACCTGGACCGAGGCGCCCCGGCTGGTGCGCGGGCTGGACTACTACACGAAGACGACGTTCGAGTTCGTCCACCACGGGCTGGGCGCGCAGTCGGCGATCGGGGGCGGTGGGCGCTACGACGGGCTGTCCGCGGCGCTCGGCGGCCCGGACGTCAGCGGCATCGGGTACGCCGTCGGCGTCGACCGGACGCTGCTGGCCGTGCAGGCCGAGGGGCTCGACGTCGCCGCCGCGTCCGGCGTGCGGGCGTTCGTCGTGCCGCTGGGCGCCGACGCCAAGCGGCTGGCGGTCCGGCTGGTCGGGCAGCTGCGCGAGGCCGGTGTGTCCGCGGACACCGTCTACGGCGACCGCGGGCTCAAGGGCGCGATGAAGGCCGCCGACCGGTCGGGTGCCTCGCACGCGGTCGTCGTCGGCGAGCGGGACCTGGCCGAGGGCGTCGGCCAGCTGAAGGACCTGCGCACGGGGGAGCAGCGCGCCGTCCCCGTGGGTGACCTGTTCGAGGCGCTGAGAGCTGCGGTTGCTACGGGAGTGGTGAGCGAGTGATGGAGACCCGACCCCTCGGACGGACCGGCGCGGAGGTCGGCGTCGTCGGCCTGGGCACCTGGCAGCTGGGCGGTGACTGGGGCGACGTCGACGACGAGCGCGCCCTCGCCGTCCTGGAGGCGGCGCTCGACGACGGCGTGACCCTGCTCGACACCGCCGACGTCTACGGCGACGGCCGCAGCGAGGAGCGCATCCGCAAGGCGCTGGCCGCCCGGTCGGAGCGGCCGTTCGTGGCCACCAAGGCCGGCCGCCGCGCCGACCCGTTCGAGGCCGCGCAGTACACCCCGGAGAACCTGCGGGCCTGGGTCGACCGGTCGCGGCGCAACCTCGGCGTCGACACCCTCGACCTGGTGCAGCTGCACTGCCCGCCGACCGCGGTCTACTCCGACCAGCGGGTGTACGACGCGCTCGACTCCCTCGTCGAGGACGGCGCGATCGCGGCCTACGGCGTCTCGGTGGAGACCGTCGCCGAGGGGCTGACCGCCCTGGAGCACCCCGGCGTGGCGACGATCCAGGTGATCCTCAACGTCTTCCGCCGCAAGCCGCTGGAGGAGCTGCTGCCGGCCGCGGCCGCGCGCGGCGTCGGCATCCTGGCGCGGGTGCCGCTGGCCAGCGGCCTGCTGTCCGGGAAGTACGACGAGTCGACGACGTTCGGCGCCGACGACCACCGGAACTTCAACCGCAACGGCGACGCCTTCGACGTCGGCGAGACCTTCGCCGGCGTGCCCTACGAGGTCGGCGTGGCCGCCGCGCGCGAGTTCACGGCCGTCTGCGGTGACCGCTCGCCGGCCCAGGTGGCGCTGCGCTGGGTGGTCCAGCAGCCGGGCGTCACCTGCGTCATCCCCGGCGCCCGCTCGGTGGAGCAGGTGCGGTCGAACGTCGCCGCCGCCGACCTCGCGCCGCTGACCGACGCCGAGCTCGCCGACCTCGAGCGGCTCTACGACGAGCGCATCCGGCAGCACGTCCACGACCGCTGGTGATCCACCCTTCCCCGAGAGAGGCCTGACCGTGCTCCGCACCCACGACGCCGGCACGCTGCGCGCGTCCGACGCCGGTTCCACCGTCACCCTCGCCGGCTGGGTGGCCCGCCGGCGCGACCACGGCGGCGTCGTCTTCGTCGACCTGCGCGACGCCTCGGGCTACGTCCAGGTCGTCGTCCGCGAGGAGGAGGCGCACGCCCTCCGCAACGAGTTCTGCGTGCTGGTGACCGGCGAGGTCCGGCAGCGGCCGGCGGGCAACGAGAACCCCGAGCTGCCCACCGGCGAGATCGAGGTGGCCGCCGCCGAGCTGCGGGTGCTGTCGCCGGCGGCGCCGCTGCCGTTCCCGATCGAGACCGACCAGGCAGCCAGCGACGACGTCCGCTACAAGTACCGCTACCTGGACCTGCGCCGGCAGGGCCCGGCCCGGATCCTGCGGCTGCGCAGCGAGGTCAACCGGATCGCCCGTGGCGTCATGGCCGGCCACGGCTTCACCGAGGTGGAGACGCCGGACCTCACCCGCTCGACCCCCGAGGGCGCGCGCGACTTCCTCGTGCCGGTGCGGCTGCAGCCGGGCAAGTGGTACGCCCTGCCGCAGTCCCCGCAGCTGTTCAAGCAGCTGCTGATGATCGGCGGGCTGGAGCGCTACTACCAGATCGCCCGCTGCTTCCGGGACGAGGACTTCCGCGCCGACCGGCAGCCGGAGTTCACCCAGCTCGACTTCGAGATGAGCTTCGTCGAGCGCGACGACGTCCTGGCCGTGGTCGAGGACGTCGTCCGGGCGCTGTGGCGCGAGCTGGCCTCCTACGACGTGCCCGAGATCCCGCGGATGACCTACCGCGAGGCGATGGACCGGTTCGGGTCGGACAAGCCCGACCTGCGCTTCGGCGTCGAGCTCACGGAGCTGACGGAGTTCTTCGCCGACACGCCGTTCCGGGTGTTCCAGGCGCCCTACGTCGGCGCGGTGGTCATGCCCGGCGGCGGCTCCCAGCCGCGGCGCGCGTTCGACGCCTGGCAGGACTGGGCCCGCTCGCGGGGCTACCGGGGCCTGGCGTACGTGACCGTCGCCGAGGACGGCACGCTCGGCGGCCCGGTGGCCAAGAACGTCTCCGACGCCGAGCGCGAGGGCCTCGTGGCCGCCGTCGGCGCGAACCCGGGGGACTGCGTGTTCTTCGCCGCGGGCCCGCGCCGGTCCTCCCAGGAGCTGCTCGGCGCCGCGCGCAACGAGATCGCCCGGCGGCTGGAGCTCGTCGAGCCCGGCTCCTGGTCGTTCCTGTTCGTCGTCGACTTCCCGATGTTCGAGGAGACCGAGGACGGCGACTGGACGTTCATGCACCACCCGTTCACCTCGCCCACCCCGGAGTGGCGGGAGCGGTTCGCCGAGGACAAGGCCGACGCGCTGTCGGACGCCTACGACCTCGTCGTCAACGGCAACGAGCTGGCCAGCGGGTCGGTCCGGATCGCGGACCCGGAGCTGCAGGAGCGGGTGTTCGAGACCCTCGGGATGTCCCGCGAGGAGGCCCGCGAGCGCTTCGGGTTCTTCCTCGAGGCGTTCGCCTACGGCCCGCCGCCGCACGCCGGCGCCGCGCTCGGCTGGGACCGGCTGACCGCGCTGCTGGCCGGGGTCGAGTCGATCCGCGAGGTCATCGCGTTCCCGAAGACCGGCGCCGGCTACGACCCGCTGACCGGCGCGCCGACGCCGATCACCGACGCGCAGCGCAAGGAGGCGGGCATCGACGCCGTCGCCGACGAGCCCGCGCTGCCCGGCGAGCCCGGCGCCCCCGGCCCGAGCGACCCGACCAGGTGAGGGCCCGGCCGGGCCGGCTGCTCAGCCGGCCCGGTCGGCCACCTCGGGCGGCCAGACGACGCGGAAGCGCTCGAACACGACCTCGAGCGCGTCGTCCCAGGTCTGCCCCCGGGCCTGCTGCGTGCGGGTGAAGTAGCGCAGGTGGCCCTCGAGCCAGCTCGCGCGGGTGCGGTCGTCCTCGCCCTCGTCCCACGCGAAGGCGTCGTCGACGCTGTCGAGACGGCCGATGCGCAGCTCGGTGCTGCGCAGGACCACGCGCGGGCGGCCCTCGCCGTCGCAGGCGATCCAGTGCCCGCCGATGCGGGGCAGCGGCACGCCCTCGTACGCGAAGTCCGCGACCAGGGCCGCGGTGGCCCGCTTGGTGCCGGCGAGCACCAGCCCGACCAGCTCGTCGGCGAGCGCGCGGCTGTCGCCGAAGCGCTCGACGGGCGGCTCGTCCTCGGGCGGGCCGCCCCCCGGCCGGCTCGCGGTGTACTCCCGCCACATCGCGGCGGCCTCCTCGCGGCGCGGCGCGGCCGGTGCGTCGTCGGTGCTCACCGGCCCATCCTCGACGCGCCGGGTGCCGCGGCGGGAGACTGCGCGCGCACGGACGGAGGTCTGCGATGCGCGTGGTGGTCGCCGCGATGCCCTTCGCCGGCCACGCGGCGCCCATGGCCGCGCTGGCCGGGGAGCTGACCGCCCGTGGGCACGAGGTGGTCGCCTACACCGGCCGGCGGTACGCCGCGCGGTTCACCGCGGTCGGGGCGTCCTGGCTGCCGTGGGAGCGGGCGCCGGACTTCGACGACACCGACCTGCGCGCGACCTTCCCGCAGGTGGGCGACGGCCGCGGCATGCGCGCGGTGGCCACGAACCTCGAGCACGTGTTCCTGCGCACCGGCGCGGGCCAGGCGCGGGACGTCGAGGCCGCGGGGCCGGTGGACCTGCTGGTCAGCGACCAGCTGGCGCTGGGCTGCAGCCTGGTCGCCGAGCGCACCGGGACCCCGTGGGCGTCGGTGTCGCTGGTGCCGCTGTCGATGCCGTCGCGGGACCTCCCGCCGTTCGGCACCGGCCTGCTGCCCGGGCGCGGCCGGCTCGGGCGGGCCCGCGACGCCGCGCTGCGGGCGCTGGTGGCGCGCACGCTGGTGCGCCGCATCGACGCCGTCCTCACCGAGGTGCGCGCCGAGGCCGGCCTGCCGCCGGCGCGGTCCACGGCGCTGGAGGCGTTCGCCTCGCCGCAGCTGGTGCTCGCCCACGGCGTCCCCGAGCTCGAGCACCCGCGCAGCGACCTGCCCCGTCAGGTGCACTTCGTCGGGCAGCTCGCGCCGCCACCCGCCGGACGCGAGCCGCCGTCGTGGTGGCCGGGGCTGCTCGCCGACGGCCGCCCGGTCGTGCACGTCACCCAGGGCACCTACGACGTCGACCCGCGCGACCTGCTCCTCCCGGCCCTGCGCGGACTGGCAGGCGCCGACGTCGTGGTCGCGGCCGCCAGCGGGTCCGGGGCGCTGCCGGCGGACGCCGTGCCGCCGAACGCGCAGCAGGCGGAGCTCCTCCCGTACGACCTGCTGCTGCCGCGGACGGCGGTGGTGGTCACCAACGGCGGCTGGGGCGGTGTGCTGGCGGCGCTCGGGGCCGGGGTGCCGCTGGTAGTGGCCGGCGGCACGCTCGACAAGCCGGAGATCGCCCGCCGGGTGGCCGCCTCCGGCGCCGGCGTCGACCTGCGCACCGGCCGACCCGCGCCGCGGCAGGTGGCCGCCGCGGTGGAGCGGGTGCTCGCCGCCCCCTCCTTCCGCGCGCGGGCGGCGGCCGTGGCGGCGTCCCTGGCCCGGCACGGCGGGGCGGCCGCCGCCGCCGACCTGCTGGAACGGCTGGTCGCCGAGGGCGGTCCGGTGGAGCGCGCCGACGCCGACCCGTGGGGTGTCGGGGGAGCGGTGGCGGGAGGCCGGTCCTAGGGTGCGGCGCATGCCGCTGCGCGCCCGCACCCTGCTCGGTCCCGGCCCCTCCAACCCCTACCCGGAGGCGACGGTCGCCCTCGGGCAGCCGCTGCTCGGCCACCTCGACCCGGTGTTCCTCGGCGTCCTCGACGAGACCTCCGAGCGGCTGCGCACCGTCTTCGGCACGGCCAACCGGCGCACGCTGCCGCTGTCGGCGACCGGGTCGGCGGGGATGGAGGCGGCGTTCGTCAACACCGTGGGGCCGGGCGACGTCGTCGTCGTGGCGGTCAACGGGCTCTTCGGCGAGCGGATGGTCGACGTCGCGTCCCGGTGCGGCGCCGAGGTGGTGCGGGTCGACCACGAGTGGGGCTCGCCCGTGGACGCCTCCCGGGTCCTGGAGGCGCACCCCGCGCCGAAGCTGATCGCGGCCGTCCACGCGGAGACCTCGACGGGCGTGCTGTCGGACCTGGAGCCGCTCGCGGCCGGCAAGGGCGACGCGCTGCTGCTCGCCGACTGCGTGACCTCGCTGGGCGGCATCCCGGTGCGGCTGGACGACTGGGGCGTCGACCTCGCCTACGCCGGCTCGCAGAAGTGCCTGGGCGTCGCGCCCGGGCTGGCGCCGTTCACCATCTCCGACCGTGCGTGGGAGCGGCGGGTGGAGAAGCCGCGCAGCTGGTACCTCGACCTCGGCATGCTCGGCGGCTACGCGGGGGAGGCGGCCGGGTCGGGTGGCCGCACCTACCACCACACCGCGCCGACCGGGATGGTCGTGTCGCTGCACGCCGGGCTCGGCCGGATCCTCGACGAGGGCCTGGACGCGGTGCACGCCCGGCACGCCGAGGCCGGCCGGCTGCTGCACGAGGGCTTGCAGGAGATGGGCCTGGAGCTGTTCGCCGCGGAGGGGCACCGGCTGCCGGAGCTCACCACCGTGCGGGTGCCCGACGGCGTCGACTCCGCGGCCGTCCGCAAGGAGCTGCTCGAGCGCTACGACCTGGAGATCGGCGGCGGCGTCGGCGCGTACGCGGCCACGGTCTGGCGGATCGGGCTCATGGGCCACAACGCCCGCCCCGACACGGTCGCCCTGGTGCTCGCCGCGCTGCGCGAGGTCCTGGGCCGCTGAGCCGGCGCCGCGAGTCGACCATCGGGTGCGTGCACGCGCGGGCGGTGTGCCGGCGCGTGTCGCGTGCACGCTTCCGACGATCACGACGGCGCGGTGCCGGGACGCCAGCCGCGGCTGAGCAGCGCGCCGCGGGACCGCTCGACCACCACGGCCGGCCCGGACAGGTGCCGTCCGGCGAAGCGCAGCACCAGCCAGCCGTCGGTCGCCATGAGCGAGTAGCGGTCGACGTCGCGCCCGAACTGGCCGGTGTCAGCGTGCTGCCGGCCCTCGTACTCGACGGCCACCCGGTGGCGACGCCGTCCCGGGGATCGCGGTCACCGTGCTGCAGTCGGTGCTGCCGCCGTCGGTGTACGTGTCCGGCCTCGGCACCGCGCTGGTCTGGCTGCAGGCCCTCCTGCTGGCGACGGCGCTGGTCGTTGTCGGCGTCCGGCCGGGAGCGCGGCTGGTGCTGTGGCCGGTCGTCGTGCTGGTCGCGTGGCTGGTCGGCCCGGCGCTGACCGCGGTGGCGTGGTGGGAACCGCTGCTGCGTCCCGGCACGGGCCTGCCGCGGACGCTCGGCGACGCGCTCGCGGGGGCGTGGCAGGTCTTCGGCCTGGCGGCGTCCCCTCTCGGCCGGGACCGGGGACCGTGGGTCGCCGCCGTGGTCCTGGCGGTGTTCGTGGCGGTGCTGCTCGACGGCCACCGCCGCGCCCAGGCGGGATCCGTCCCCGTGAGTTGATCATCGGGTCGTTGCCGCTGACACGTGCGGGCACGCCGGCGGGAGCGGCAACGAGACGATGATCGACTCCAGGCGGGGACGTCCACAGGCGCCGCGGTGTCCACAACCGTCCGTCACCGCCCGCCCGGCGCCGGCCCCGGCGGCACGGTCCCGCCATGGACGACGTCGAACTCCCGTTGGTCCACACCTGGTCGGAGGCACGCGCGGCCGGGGCGCGGCGGCGGCAGGTGGCCACGGACGGGCGACGGCTCACCCGCGGGCTCCACCTCTCCGCCGCCGCGGAGCAGGGCCTTCCAGCCCGCTGCCGCGCCTGGACCCGGCTGCTCCCCCCGGACGCCGCCTTCGGGCTGGGCACCGCGGCGGCCCTGCTCGGCGGGCACACTGACCCTCCACCTGAGGTCGAGGTCGTGTTGCGGCCCTGGCCGGTGCTGCCGCAGCGGCGCGGGCTGGCGGTGCACGTCCGGGACCTGCGCGCGGAGGACGTCACCGAGGTCGCGGGCCTGCGGGTCACCTCCGGTGCGCAGACCTTCCTCGACCTGGCGCCACGGCTCCCACCGGCTGAACTGGTCGCCGTGGGTGACGCGCTCCTCCGCGCCGGGCGCCTCGACGCGGCGGCGCTCGATCGACGCCTCGGCCGAGCCGGCCGGACCCGGGGCGCCGTCCGTGCGCGGGAGTGCGCGCCGCTGCTGTCCCCGGGCGCGATGTCCCGTCCGGAGTCGCTGCTGCGCTACTGGCTGGTGACCAGCGACCTGCCCGAGCCGCAGGTGCAGGTGCCGGTCCTCGACCGGTGGGGCCGAGTGGTCGCGCACGCCGACCTCGGGTACGCCGAGCACCGGCTGGTGATCGAGTACGAGGGCCGGCAGCACGCCGAGGCGGAGCAGTTCGGCCGCGACGTCGACCGGTACTCGCTGATGGCCGCTGGCGGGTGGTTGGTGCTGCGCTTCGCCGGACGGCACCTGGGCGGGCCCGCCGTCGTCGTCGAGCGCACGCGGCGGGCGCTGCTCAGCCGCGGGTGGCGCCCACCGAGTTGATCACCGGGATGTTGCCGCTGACACGCGCGGACACGCCGGCGCGTACGGCAACCAGCCGATGGTCGACTCAGAGTCGGCCCGTTCAGGAGCCGTTCAGGCGGGCCAGCTGGTCCCGGGTGAGCTCCAGGTCGGCCGCGGCGGCCGAGTCCTGGATGGACGCCGGCCGCGACGCGCCGGGGATGGGCACGACGACGTCGGCCTGGGCGAGGTGCCAGGCCAGCGTCACCCGGTACACCGACACGCCCAGCTCGGACGCGACCTCCGCGAACGCCGGCGCGGTGGCCGACAGCGACCCGGCCGCGGTCACACCGCCGAACGGGCTCCACGGCAGGAACGCGAGCCCGTGCGCCGCGCAGTGCTGCACCTCGTCGGCCGAGAACCGCCACCCCGGCGAGAACTGGTTCTGCACGGCCGCCAGCGCCGGGCCGACGATGGAGCGGGCGACGTCGATCTGCGCGACGTCGGCGTTGGAGATGCCGACCATCTGCACCAGGCCGTCGTCGGCGAGCTGCCGCAGCGCGCCCATCGAGTCCTCCCACGGCGTGTCCGGGTCGGGCCGGTGGTACTGGTACAGCCCGATCGCGTCCACGCCCAGCCGCCGCAGCGAGGCCTCGCACGCCCGCCGCAGGTGGGCCGGCGACCCGTCGAGCTCCCAGTCGGTGCCCCGCCGGGTGTGCCCGCCCTTGGTCGCCACGAGCACCTGCGAGGGATCGCCACCCCAGGAGGCCAGCGCCTCGGCCACGAGCGTCTCGTTGTGCCCGAACTCGGACTCGTCGCGGGCGTAGGCGTCGGCGGTGTCGACCAGGGTCACGCCGGCGTCCAGCGCCGCGTGGACGACGGCGACCGCCTCCTCGCGGGTCGGCCGGTCGGTCTTGGTCGACAGGGGCATGGCCCCCAGGCCGATCGCGCTGACGGTGCGGTCTCCGATGCGTCGCTGCTGCACGGGGCTGTCGTGCCCCACGGGTAGCGTCGCTACCCGTGACGAGCCTGTTCGACGAGCCGGCGGAGGCCGGGAGCGACGTCGTCGACCCGGGCGCGCCGCTGGCGGTGCGCATGCGCCCGCGCTCCCTCGACGAGGTCGTCGGCCAGTCCCACCTGCTCGGCCCGCGGGCGCCGCTGCGCCGCCTGGTGGAGGCCGACGAGCCGATGTCGCTGGTCCTCTACGGCCCGCCGGGCACCGGCAAGACGACGCTGGCGCACGTCATCTCGCTGGCCACCAAGCGGCAGTTCGTGCAGCTGTCGGCGCTCGACGCCGGCGTCAAGGAGGTCCGGGCGGTCATCACCGCGGCCAAGCGGGAGCTCACCTACGCCGGCCGGCGCACCGTGCTGTTCATCGACGAGGTGCACCGGTTCTCCAAGACCCAGCAGGACTCGCTGCTGTCGGCCGTCGAGGACCGCATCGTCAGCCTGATCGCCGCCACCACCGAGAACCCGTTCTTCTCCGTCGTCAGCCCGCTGCTGTCCCGCAGCCTCGTGCTCGCGCTGCAGCCGCTGTCCGACGACGACGTCCGCACGCTGCTGCACCGGGCGCTGACCAGCGACCGCGGGCTCGGCGGGGCGCTCACGCTGAGCCCCGAGGCCGAGGAGCACCTCGTGCGCGTGGCCGGCGGCGACGGGCGCAAGGCGCTGACCGCGCTGGAGTCCGGCGCGGGTGCCGCGCGGGCCGCGGGTGCGGCCGAGATCGACCTGGTCACCCTGGAGACCGCCGTCGCGCAGGCGGCGGTGCGCTACGACCGCCAGGGCGACATGCACTACGACGTCGCCAGCGCGCTGATCAAGTCGATCCGCGGCAGCGACGTCGACGCCGCGCTGCACTACCTCGCCCGCATGGTGGTGGCGGGGGAGGACCCGCGGTTCATCGCCCGCCGGCTGGTCATCTCCGCCAGCGAGGACATCGGCATGGCCGACCCGACGGCGCTGCAGACCGCGGTCGCCGCCGCGCAGGCGGTGCAGCTCATCGGCATGCCCGAGGGGCACTTCCCGCTGGCGCACGCCGTCGTCCACCTGGCCACCGCCCCCAAGTCGAACGCGGTCACGGTGGCGATCGGCGAGTCGGTGGCCGACGTCCGCGCGGGCCTGGGCGGGCCGGTCCCGGCCGGCCTGCGCGACGCCCACTACGCCGGGGCCAAGAAGCTGGGCCACGGGTCGACCTACGTCTACCCGCACGACGCGCCCGACGGGATCGTGCCGCAGCAGTACCCGCCCGACGGGCTGGTCGGCCGCGACTACTACCGGCCCACACCCCGCGGCGCGGAGGCGGGCATCGGCGCCCGCCTGGGCAAGCTCCGGGCGATCGTCCGCCGGCACCCGCGGGAGAGCCGGGGCGCGGACCGGGCGGGCCGCGGCGCCTGACGGGCCGGCGTCGTCCGGCGCACCCGATGGGCGCCGGAGGCCGCGACTACTGTTGCCACGCCGGTCGTTGCCGACCACGCCGGCCGCCGACGGAGAAGAGGAGACGCCGCGTGTCCGCAGGAGAGTGGGCCGGACTGATCGCCGCCCTGGCGCTGGTGCTGCTGGTGCTGCTGCTGGCCGTCCCGCTGCTGAAGCTGGGACGCACCCTGGACGAGGCCACGCTGACCATCCGGCAGACCCGGGAGGAGAGCCGGCCGATCCTCACCCAGGCGCAGACGACGATCGCCCAGGTCAACAGCAACCTCGAGCGGGTCGACGACATCACCGGCAACGCGGCGAACGTGTCGAGCAACGTCGCGGCGCTGACCAGCGTCGTCGCCGCCACCGTGGGCAGCCCGCTGATCAAGGTCGCCGCGTTCAGCTACGGCGTCCGCAGCGCGACGAGGAAGCGCCGCGAGGGCCAGGCGATCGCCGAGGCCGCCGCCCGTGACAAGGCCGAGCGCCGCGCGCGCCGCGCCGCCCGGCGGGCCGCCTGATGCGCCGGCTGTTCTGGCTGGCGATGGGCATCACCATCGGCGCGCTCGTCGTCCGCAAGCTGTCCCGGGCCGCGGAGAAGCTCACCCCGCAGGGCATCGCCGGCGCGCTGGTCGAGGGCCTGCGCGACCTCGCCGACGCGATCGGCGAGTTCGGCGCCGACGTGCGCGCCGCGGCCGCGGCCCGCGAGGAGGAGCTGCGCTCCGGCACCGGGCTCGACGCGCCGCTGCCCGAGCGCGACACGACCCAGCTCCAGCTCCCCGGGCGACGCGGCGCCCACGCCGCCGACCGCTGAGCACCCACCCCGCGGGGGCCGCCCCCGCCACCCTGCCCCTGTCGCCGGAGACCGAGTAGGCCATGCAGACCGCCGAGATCCGCCGCCGCTTCCTGCAGCACTTCGAGCAGCGCGGCCACACCGTCGTCCCCAGCGCCTCGCTGGTGTCGCCGGACCCCTCCCTGCTGTTCACCGTCGCCGGCATGGTGCCGTTCATCCCGTACCTGACCGGCCGCGAGCCCGCGCCGTTCCCGCGGGCCACCAGCGTGCAGAAGTGCGTGCGCACCCTCGACATCGAGGAGGTGGGCAAGACCACCCGCCACGGCACGTTCTTCCAGATGAACGGCAACTTCTCCTTCGGGGACTACTTCAAGGAGGGGGCGATCCAGCACGCCTGGGACCTGGTCACCGGGCGGGTGGAGGACGGCGGGCTGGGCTTCGACCCCGACCGCATCTGGGTCACCGTCTACCTCGACGACGACGAGGCCGCCGACGCCTGGCACCGCATCGCCGGGCTGCCGCTCGAGCGCATCCAGCGGCTGGGCAAGAAGGACAACTACTGGCACACCGGCGCCGACGGCCCCGGCGGCCCGTGCTCGGAGATCTACTTCGACCGCGGCCCCGCGTACGGCCCCGACGGCGGCCCGCTGGTCGACACGGCCGGTGACCGGTTCCTGGAGATCTGGAACCTCGTCTTCATGCAGTACGAGCTCACCGACGTCCGGAGCAAGGAGGACTTCCGGATCGTCGGGGAGCTGCCGAAGAAGAACATCGACACCGGCATGGGCCTGGAGCGGGTGGCCTTCCTGCTGCAGGGCGTCGACAACATGTACGAGATCGACGAGGTGGCGCCGGTGCTGCGCCGCGCCGCCGACCTCGCCGGCGTCACCTACGGCAAGGACCACGACGCCGACGTCCGGCTGCGCGTGGTCGCCGACCACGTCCGCAGCGGCCTGATGCTCATCGGCGACGGCGTCACCCCCGGCAACGAGGGCCGCGGCTACATCCTCCGCCGGCTGCTGCGCCGCGCGGTCCGCTCGATGCGGCTGCTCGGCGTCGACGCCGCCACGCTGCCCGAGCTGCTGCCGGTCTCCCGCGACGCGATGGGCGCGAGCTACCCCGAGCTGGTCACCGACTTCGACCGCATCTCCGCCGTCGCCTACGCCGAGGAGGAGGCGTTCCGCCGCACCCTCGCCTCGGGCACCGCGCTGTTCGACACCGCCGTCGCGCGGGCCAAGGCCGCCGGGACGCCGTCGCTGTCGGGGGAGCAGGCGTTCTCCCTGCACGACACCTACGGCTTCCCGATCGACGTCACCCTCGAGATGGCCGCCGAGCAGGGCGTGACCGTCGACGAGGACGGCTTCCGGGCGCTCATGCAGCAGCAGCGCGACCGGGCCCGCGCCGACGCCCGCGCCAAGCGCACCGGCTCGGTCGACGTCCTGGCCTACCGCCGGCTGCTGGCCGACCACGGCCCCACCGACTGGCGGGCCTACTCCACCCTGCGCACCGACTCCCGCGTGCTCGGCCTGGTCGCCGACCTCGCCGCGGAGGAGGGTGCCCCGGCCGCGCCGGCCGGGCCGGGCGAGGTCACCCGCGTGGTCCTGGACCGGACGCCGTTCTACGCCGAGTCCGGCGGCCAGGTCGCCGACGCCGGCACCCTGACCTGGGACGGCGGCCGCGCCGAGGTGCTCGACGTGCAGCGGCCGGTCAAGGGCCTGGTCGTGCACCAGGTCCGGGTCCTCGAGGGCGAGCTGGCCGAGGGCGCGGAGCTCACCGCCGAGGTGGACCGCGAGTGGCGGCTGTCGGCCTGCCAGGCGCACTCGGGCACGCACGTGGTGCACGCCGCGCTGCGCCAGGTGCTCGGCCCGCAGGCGCTGCAGTCGGGCTCCTACAACCGCCCGGGCTACCTGCGGCTGGACTTCGCCTGGCAGGGGGCGCTCACCCTGCAGCAGCGGCACGACATCGAGGACGTCGCCAACGCGGCCGTGCGCGCCGACCACCGGGTCACCGCCACCTACATGACGCTGCCCGAGGCCCAGGCGATCGGCGCGCTGGCGCTGTTCGGCGAGACCTACGGCGAGCAGGTGCGCGTCGTCGAGATCGGCGGCCCCTGGTCGCGCGAGCTGTGCGGTGGCACGCACGTCGCCGGCTCGGCGCAGATCGGCACGCTCGCGCTGACCGGCGAGTCGTCGGTCGGCTCGGGCGCGCGGCGCGTGGAGGCCGTCGTCGGCCTCGAGGGCTTCCGCTACCTGGCCCGCGAGCGCGACCTGGTGCGCCAGCTCGGCGAGCTGCTCAAGTCGCCCACCGACGGGCTGGTCGACCGGGTCGGCGGCATCCTGTCCCGGCTGCGCGACGTGGAGCGGGAGGTCGCCGACCTGCGCGCCCAGCAGACCCAGGCCGCGGCCGGTCAGCTGGCGGCGGGCGCGACGGACGTCGGCGGGGTCGCCGTCGTCACCGCGGCGCCGGCCGGCCTGTCCGGCGGTGACCTGCGCACCCTCGCCCTGGACGTCCGCGGGCGGCTCGGCGAGCGCCCCGCGGTCGTCTTGCTGGCCTCGGAGTCGGGGGGCAAGGTGGCTCTGGTCGCAGCACTGACCCCCGCCGCCCAGCAGCGCGGGTTGTCCGCCAGCGACGTGCTGCGTGCCGCGGCGGCCCCGGTCGGGGGCCGCGGTGGTGGCAAGCCCGACGTCGCCCAGGGCGGCGGCACGGACCCGGGCGGCATCCCCGCCGCCCTGCAGGCCGGCGAAGAGGCGGTCGCGACCGCCACAGGGAGGTGAGCGGAGTGCCCGAGCAGCGCCCCGACGAGACCGGTCCGGTGGGGGAGCGGCGCGTGCAGGGCCGCCCGGCGGTGCCGCCGTCGCGGCCCCGGCAGACCCCGCCCCCGGCGCAGCAGCCGGTGCACCACCGCACCGAGCAGATCGACCTGCGTGCCGGCTTCCCGCCGGTGCGCAACGAGACCACCGAGATCGACCTGTCCCAGGGGCTGCCCGCGGGGCTGCCGCTGCCGCCGCGCCGGTCCCGCCAGGGCCGCCGGCTCGGGCTCGACGTCGGCACGGTGCGGATCGGCGTCGCGCTGTCGGACCCCACCGGCACGCTGGCCAGCCCGCTGGAGACCGTGGAGCGCCGCCGCGACGGCGGCGACCTCGACCGGATCGCCGCCCTCGTCGAGGAACACGAGGTGACAGAGGTGATCGTGGGGGAGCCGAGGCACCTGTCGGGTGCGTCGGGCGCCTCCGCCCGGGAAGCGCGTGCCTACTCTCGGTCACTCGCCGGGCGCATCGGCAGCGTGCCCGTGCACCTCGTCGACGAGAGGCTCTCCACCGTGACCGCAGCCGGTTCCCTGCGGGCCAACGGGCTCGACAGCCGCGCCCAGCGTCCCGTGATCGACCAGGCCGCCGCCGTGGTCATCCTCCAGGCGTACCTCGACGCCCAGCGGGGGCGCTCATGACCGAGCTCGCGAGGTCGTGCAAGGGCACAGCACCGGTGGGCACCGGTACGCCGAGCGTCAGCGAGGTGTGCCGGTGACCGGTCCGGTCCCGCCGTACGGGCGGGGCCTCCCCGGCATGCCGGACGTCCCGGCGCCCCCCGCGGGTGCCTGGCCGGTCGGCCCGCAGACGACACGGCTGCCCCTCGGCCCCGGCCCGGCCCGTCCCGGCACCCCGTCCCGCGCCGGCCTGCTGGACCGCGACGTCCGGCCGGTGACCGCCGGCCGGCACGCCGCCCCGGACGACGCGGACGCCGGCGCCGGGGGCGGCGCGCCCGAGGACGACCGCACCGGCCCGCTGCCCGGCGACAGCCAGCCCGTGCCGCCGCTGCCCGGCGTCCTGCCGCGGCCGTCCGGCCCGTGGTCGAAGCTCGCCCGCCGCAACGAGACCACCGACCCCGACGAGGCGCCCACCGTGGCCGCGGCCGCCGTCGGCCCGCACGACGAGCCCGCCGACGACGAGGACCCCACCGGCGGCCTCGAGGTCCTCGGCGCCGGCAGCGCGGACCGCCCCCGCCGGCGCGGCCGGCGCGCCCGCGACGAGGCCGAGGAGCACGGGCACGCCGCCGTCTTCGGCGACGACCCCGACGAGACCGGCTCCGCCGACCTCCACGACGGCGACCTGCACGACGGCGACCTGCACGACGGCGACCTGCACGACGGCGACCTCTACGACGACCACGAGGCCGCACCCGCGCCCCGCCGGCGCTCCGGCCGCCGCCGCAGCCCGCTGGCCAACGTCCTGGCGCTGCTGGTCCTCGCCGGGCTCGTCGCCGGCATCGTCTTCGGCGGCAGGGCCCTCATCGGCCTGGTCAACCCCGAGGCCGAGGACTACGCCGGCGCGGGCACCGGCAGCGTCGAGGTGCGCGTCGGCGAGGGCGACACCCTCAGCGACATCGCCCGCACCCTCGTCGACGCCGACGTCATCGCCTCCTCCGAGCCGTTCGTCGACGCCGCCGAGGCGAACGCGGCGGCGACCGGCATCCAGCCCGGCGTCTACGAGCTGCGGTCGCAGATGAGCGGCCAGGCCGCCCTCGACCTGCTGCTCGACCCGGCCGCCCGGCAGGTCTCGCGGGTCACCGTCCCCGAGGGCTCCACGCTCGCGGGCACGCTGCAGCGGATCTCCGAGGCGACGGGCACGCCGATCGAGGAACTCCAGGCGGCGGCCGCCGATCCGGCCGCGCTGGGCCTGCCGGCCTACGCGAACGGGCAGCTCGAGGGCTTCCTGTTCCCGGCCACCTACGACGTCGAGCCCGACGACACCGCCGTCGACGTGCTGCGCGCGATGGTCTCCCGGTTCACCGACATGGCGGCCGACGTGCAGCTCGAGCAGCGGGCCGCCGCGGCCGGGCGCTCGGTGTACGACGTCGTCGTCGTCGCCTCGATGATCGAGCGGGAGACCAAGGTCGACGACGAGCGGGTGGACGTGGCGCAGGTCGTCTACAACCGCCTGTCGCAGGGCATCCCGCTCGGGATCGACGCGACGCTGGCCTACGGGCTCGGCAAGAACGGCAACGACCTCACCGTCACCGACCTGCAGACCGACAGCCCGTACAACACGCGGACCCGGGCCGGCCTCCCGCCGACGCCGATCGCGGCGCCCGGTGAGGCGAGCCTGGAGGCGGCGCTGGCGCCGACGACCGGGGACCTCCTGTACTACGTGCTGGAGTCCCCGGACGGGCGGCACTTCTTCACCGCCAGCTACGACGAGTTCCTGGCGGCCCGCCAGCGGTGCGCCGACGCCGGCCTCGGGTGTGGTGGCTGACCGGCCCGTGCCCGCACCGGCCCCGCCCGGCCGGGCGGCCGTCGTCGGCCGCCCGGTCGGGCACTCGCTCTCCCCGCTGCTGCACCGCGCCGCCTACGCCGCGCTCGGCCTGACCGGCTGGACCTACGACGCGCTCGACGTGGGCGCCGAGGACCTGCCCGACCTGGTCGCCGGCCTCGGCCCGGAGTGGCGGGGGTTCTCGGTGACCATGCCGTGCAAGCAGGCGGCGGTCGCCGTCGCCGACGCCGTCGAGCCGCTGCCCCGGCTGCTGGGCGCGGCGAACACCCTCGTGCACACCGACGCCGGCTGGCGGGCGGAGAACACCGACGCACACGGCGTCGGCATGGCGCTGCAGGCCGGCGGCGTCGAGCGGGTCTCCCACGCGGCGATCGTCGGCGCGGGCGGGACGGCCGCGGCCGCCGCCGTCGCGCTGGCCGAGCTCGGCGCGGAGTCGGTCGACGTGCTGGTCCGCGACCCGTCCCGCGCCGCCGACGTCACCCGGGTGCTCGGGGTCCTGGGGGTGGAGGCCGTGGTCCGGGTCCTGGAGCCCGGCCCGGTCGAGGCACCGGTCGTCGTCAGCACCGTGCCGATCGGCGCGCACCGGGACCTCGCGGGCCTCGGCTGGCACGCCGGGCAGACGGTGCTCGACGTGCTCTACGCGCCGTGGCCCACGCCGGTGGCCGCCGCGGCCGACCGGGCCGGCGCCACGGTGGTCAGCGGCATCGAGATGCTGTTCTGGCAGGCCACGGTGCAGGTCGAGCTGATGACCGGGCTGCCCGCGCCGCTGGGCCCCATGCGCGCCGCGCTGGACGCCCGCTGAGCCCTCCCGTCCCGCGCGAGCTGCTGCTGGCGGCCGCCGTCCTGGCCGCCGCGGCGCTCGGCCCGCCGCTGGCGCGCGCCGCCGTCCGGCTGGCCGACCGGGACCCCGCGGCGCGGGCCACGCCCGCCCGCGCCCTGCTCAGCGCGCTCGTCCTCGTCCTGCTGCTGTGCGGCGCGGTGTTGCTCACCGGCGCCCGCCCGGCGACCGCCGCCTACGCCTGGGCCGCCGGCGCCGCCGTCGTCCTCGCCCAGGTCGACCTCGCCGTCCACCGGCTGCCCGACCGGGTCACGCTCCCGGCCGCGGCCGTGTGCGCCGCGGCCCTGCTCGCCGACGCCGCCCTGCTCGGCACCTGGCCCGCGCTGCTGCGGGCGCTGCTCGCCGCGGCCGCGGCCGGCGGGATCGCGCTGCTCGCCGCCCTGGCCGGGCCGTCGGGGCTGGGCCTCGGCGACGTCAAGCTGCTCGCGCTGCTCGGGCTGCTGCTGGGCTGGGCCGGCTGGGGCGTGCTGCTCGCGGGGGTGTTCCTCGGCCTGCTCGCCGGTGCCGCCGCCTCGCTCGTCCTGGTGGGGACCGGCCGGGCCGGCTGGGACACGCCCGTCGCGTTCGGTCCGCCGCTGCTGCTCGGCGCGGTCCTCGCCCTGGTGGTCGAGGGGCCGCTGGCGTGACGACACCGACTGGCAGAATCGGCGCCATGTTGCGCTGGCTGACCGCCGGTGAGTCGCACGGCCAGCAGCTCACCGCCATCCTCGAGGGCCTGCCCGCCGGCGTGCGGGTGCAGACCTCCGACCTCGACGTCGACCTGGCCCGCCGCCGGCTGGGCCACGGCCGGGGCGCGCGGATGTCCTTCGAGCAGGACGTCGTCACCCTCACCGGGGGCGTCCGGCACGGGCTGACCATGGGGGGGCCGATCGCGGTCCAGGTGGGCAACACCGAGTGGCCCAAGTGGACGACGGTCATGTCGGCCGACCCGGTCGACCCCGCGGTGCTCGAGGGGCAGGCCCGGAACGCGCCGCTGACCCGGCCGCGGCCCGGCCACGCCGACCTCGCCGGCATGCAGAAGTACGGCTTCGACGACGCCCGCCCGGTGCTGGAGCGGGCCAGCGCCCGGGAGACCGCCGCCCGGGTGGCGCTCGGCGCCGTCGCGAAGGCGTTCCTGCGGCAGGCGCTCGGCGTCGAGGTGGTCAGTCACGTCGTCGCGATCGGCCCGGTCACCGTCCCCGACGGCGTGCTGCCCGGCCCGCAGGACAACCCGCGCATCGACGAGGACCCGGTGCGCTGCGCCGACCCGGCCACCAGCGAGGCGATGGTCGCCGAGGTCGACGACGCCCGGAAGAACGGCGACACGCTCGGCGGCGTCGTCGAGGTGGTCGTCCACGGGCTGCCGCCGGGCCTGGGCAGCCACGTGCACTGGGACCGCCGCCTCGACGCCCGGCTGGCCGCGGCGCTCATGGGCGTGCAGTCGGTCAAGGCGGTGGAGGTCGGCGACGGCCTGGAGACCGCCCGCCGCCGGGGCTCGGTGGCCCACGACGAGATCGTCAGCGAGGACGGCCGGCTGCGCCGGGTCACCGACCGCGCCGGCGGCATCGAGGGCGGCATGACCAACGGCGAGGCGCTGCGCGTGCGCGCGGCGATGAAGCCGATCTCCACGGTGCCGCGGGCGCTGGCCACCGTCGACGTCGCCACCGGGGACGCCGCGGTCGCGATCAACCAGCGCAGCGACGCCTGCGCGGTGCCCCGCGGGGCGGTGGTGATGGAGGCGATGGTCGCGCTGGTGCTCGCCGACGCCGCGCTGGAGAAGTTCGGCGGCGACTCGGTGGCCGAGACCCGCCGCAACGCGCAGGCCTACCTCGACGCGCTCCCGTACCGGTGACGCGGCCCGTCCTCGTCCTCGTCGGCCCGCCGGCGTCGGGCAAGACGACCGTCGGGACGGCGGTGGCGACCGCGCTGGGACTGCCGTTCCGGGACACCGACGCCGACGTCGAGGCCGCCGCCGGCACCAGCGTCGCCGACCTGTTCGTCACGCACGGCGAGCCGCACTTCCGGGCGCTGGAGGAGCAGGCGGTCGCCCGCGCGCTCGGCGAGCACGACGGCGTCCTCGCGCTCGGCGGCGGCGCGGTGCTCAGCGCCGCCACCCGCGAGTCGCTGGTCGGCTACGGCCGCGCCGGCGGCACCGTCGTCCACCTCGACGTCGACGTCCCCTCGGCCGCCCGCCGGGCCGGCCTGTCCCGGGACCGCCCGCTGCTGGCGGTCAACCCGCGGGCGATGCTGCGCACCCTGCTCGAGCAGCGCGCCCCGCTCTACGCGGAGGTCGCCACCGTGGTCGTGCCCACCGCCGGCCGCACGCCGGAGGACGTCGTCGCGGACGTGCTGTCCGCCCTGCCCGCCGGGAGCGCCCGGTGAGGCGCGTGACCGTCCCGGGCGAGAAGCCCTACGACGTCGTCATCGGGCCGGGCGTGCAGGCCGAGCTGGGCCTGCTGCTCGCCGGGACGCCCAAGGCCGCGGTCGTGCACAGCCCGCCGCTGGCCGCGCTCGCCGGCGCCGCCGTCGAGACGCTGCAGACCGCCGGGGTGGCCGCCGAGGCCGTCGTCGTGCCCGACGGCGAGGCCGCGAAGACCGCCGCGGTCGCCGCGGCCGCCTGGGAGGAGTTCGGCCGGCTCGGGCTGACCCGCTCGGACGCCGTCGTCGGCGTCGGCGGGGGAGCGGTCACCGACCTCGCCGGGTTCCTCGCCGCCACGTGGACCCGCGGCGTCCGCGTGGTGCACCTGCCGACCAGCGTGCTCGGCATGGTCGACGCCGCGGTGGGCGGCAAGACCGGCATCAACACCGGCGCCGGCAAGAACCTCGTCGGCGCGTTCCACCCGCCGGCCGGCGTCCTCGCCGACACCGACGTGCTCGCCGGGCTCCCGGAGGCGGAGTTCCGCGCCGGGATGGCCGAGGTGGTCAAGTGCGGGTTCATCGCCGACGGCACGATCCTCGACCTGCTCGCCGCCGACCCCACGGGCCGGCGCGACACCGGGGAGCTCGTGGAGCGGGCCGTGCGGGTCAAGGCCGACGCGGTGGGCCAGGACCTGTTCGACACCGGCGTCCGCGAGTACCTCAACTACGGGCACACCCTCGGCCACGCCATCGAGCGGGTCGAGGACTTCCGCTGGCGGCACGGCGAGGCGGTCGCCGTCGGGCTGGTCTTCGCCGCCGAGCTCGGCGCGCAGGCCGGCCTGCTCCCCCGCGCGGAGGCCGACCGGCACCGCGAGCTGGTGGCGGCGATGGGCCTGCCGACCCGCTACCGGGGTGACTGGGCGGCGCTGCAGGCGGTGATGCGCGTGGACAAGAAGGCCCGCGGGGCGACGCTGCGGTTCGTCGTCCTCGACGGCATCGGCAACCCGACGATCCTGACCGACCCCGAGCAGGCGTGGCTGGACGCGGCGTGGGCCGCAGTGGCGGAGGCAGCGTGACGATCCAGGTCCTCAACGGCGCCAACCTGGGCCGGCTCGGCACCCGCGAGCCCGAGGTCTACGGCACGACGACGTACGCCGAGCTCGTGGCGATGGTCGAGGAGGCCGCCGCCGGGCTCGGGCTCGCCGTGCGGGTGCGGCAGACCGACTCCGAGGCCGAGCTGCTCGGCTGGGTGCACGAGGCGACCGACGCCGGTGACCCGGTCGTGGTCAACCCGGGCGGCTGGTCGCACACCTCGGTGGTGCTGCACGACGCGCTGGCCGCGGTGACGGCACCGGTCGTGGAGGTGCACATCTCGAACATCCACCGGCGCGAGGAGTTCCGGCACCACTCCTACGTCTCCCGCGTCGCCGACGGCGTCATCGCCGGGCTCGGCGTCCAGGGCTACGAGCTGGCGCTGCGGTACCTGGCGGCGAAGGGGGTCTCGTGAGCAGGGCGGCCGAACGGCGGGAGCGGCTGCGGGCGACCGCCGCCGAGCGCGGGCTGGACGCCGTCCTGGTGACCGACCTGCTCAACGTCCGCTACCTGACCGGGTTCACCGGGTCCAACGGCGCGCTGCTGCTGCGCACCGACGGGGCCGACCTGTTCGGCACCGACGGCCGGTACACGACCCAGGCCGGCACCCAGGTGCCCGACGTCGAGCTGCTGGTCGACCGCGGCACCGTCCCGGCCCTCGCGCAGGAGGCGGTGCGCCGCGGCGCGGGCCGGATCGGCTACGAGAGCCACGTGGTCACCGTCGACGGGCTGGCCCAGCTCGAGCGGGTGCTCGCCGACGCCGCGGCCGGCGGGACCGTGCCGGAGCTGGTCTCGGTCCGCCGCGCGGTCGAGGAGCTGCGCGCGGTCAAGGACGACGACGAGGTCGCCGCGCTGCGCCGCGCGTGCGCGGTCGCCGACCAGGCGCTGGCCGAGCTCGCCTCCGAGGGCGCGCTGCGGCCCGGGCGCACCGAGCTGGAGGTCGGCCGGGAGCTCGACGCCCGCATGCTGGCACTGGGCGCCGAGGCGCCGTCGTTCGAGACGATCGTGGCCACCGGCGCGAACTCCGCGATCCCGCACCACCGGCCCGACCGCACGGTGCTGGCCGGCGGCGACCTCCTCAAGCTCGACTTCGGCGCCACCGTCGACGGCTACCACTCCGACATGACCCGCACGCTGGTGCTCGGGCACGCCGCCGACTGGCAGCGCGAGGTGTACGCGCTGGTGGCCGAGGCGCAGGCGGCCGGGCGGGCGGCGCTGGCGGTCGGGGCCGACGTCGTCGCCGTCGACGCCGCCTCGCGCGACGTCATCGCCGCGGCCGGGCACGCCGACCACTTCACCCACGGCCTGGGGCACGGGGTGGGCCTGGAGATCCACGAGGCGCCGGGCATCGGCCCGCTGGGCGCGGGTAGTCTGGCCGCCGGCATGGCCGTCACCGTGGAGCCGGGGGTCTACCTCCCCGGACACGGCGGTGTCCGGATCGAGGACACGCTCGTCGTCACGGCGGACGCGCCCGAGTTGTTGACCCTCACGAGCAAGGAACTGCTGGTCCTCTAGATGGCTACCACCAACGACCTCAAGAACGGCATGGTCCTCAACCTCGACGGCCAGCTGTGGTCCGTCACCGAGTTCCAGCACGTCAAGCCCGGCAAGGGCGGCGCGTTCGTGCGGACGACGCTGAAGAACGTGCTCTCGGGCAAGGTCGTCGACCGCACCTTCAACGCCGGCACCAAGGTCGACACGGCCACCGTCGACAAGCGGAACATGACCTACCTGTACCGCGAGGGCAACGACTTCGTCTTCATGGACGGCGACACCTTCGAGCAGATCTACGTCCCGTCCGAGACCGTCGGCAGCGGCGCGGACTACCTGCTCGACAACACCGAGGTCGTCGTCGCGGTGCACGAGGGCACCCCGCTCTACGTCGAGCTGCCGGTGACCATGGAGCTCGTCGTCCAGCACACCGACCCGGGCCTGCAGGGCGACCGCTCCACCGGCGGCACCAAGCCCGCCACCCTCGAGACCGGCGCGCAGATCAACGTGCCGCTGTTCGTCAACACCGGCGACAAGCTCAAGGTCGACACCCGCGACGGCCGGTACCTCGGCCGCGCCAACTGACGCACCCCTCCGAGCCATGGCTGCCCGCACCAAGGCGCGCAAGCGCGCCGTCGACGTCCTCTACGAGGCGGACCTGCGGGGCACCGACCCGGTGGAGCTGCTGCGCGAGCGGATCGCCGACCCCTCGCCGCCCGTCCCCGACCACGCCGTCCGGCTGGTCGAGGGCGTGGCGGCGCACCAGGCGCGCATCGACGAGCTGATCGGGCAGCACGCCCGCGGCTGGTCGCTCGAGCGCCTCCCCGACGTCGACCGCGCGATCCTGCGCATGGCGGTGTTCGAGCTGCTCTGGGCCGACGACGTGCCCGACGCCGTCGTCATCGACGAGGCCGTGGAACTCGCCCGCGCGCTGTCCACCGACGACTCGCCGGCCTACGTCAACGGCGTCCTCGGCGCCATCCTCGACGCCGAGGTCCCCACCGGCTGACCCGGCCGGCCGGTCGCGCGGCGGCGGGCCGAGGTCGCCGCCGGCGGTCGGACCTCAGCCGCGGGTGACCGTGAACGCCACCCGGCCGTCCGCGACCTCCGTGCAGGTCAGCTGCAGCCCGCCCGCCGAGGTCGTCCGCCCCACCGTGCAGGAGACGTCCCGGTCCTCGACCCGGAGGGTCGCCCGGTCGCCGTCGGTCCCGGTGAGCCCGATCGTCGTCCCGAGCACGTGGGCCCGGGCGCCGCTCCCTCCCAGCGTCACCGAGCAGGAGTCCCCGGAGCACGACACCAGGCTCACGGACCCGGAGCCTCCTCCCACGGCCGCGCTGACGCCGATCGAGCTCAGCCACCCGGACAGCGGACCGGCAGGACCGGCGGAGCTGCTCCAGGAGAACGAGCCGCACACCAGGAGCAGCGCCGAGAGCAGGACGGGGAACCGACTCTCCACGGATACCTCCGGACGGTCGTGGGGTGGTCGTCGGGACGCCGCCGGCGGGCGACGCACCCCTCGTCGCGCCATCCCAGCACGTCGCGGCGGCGCAGGGTGCGGTCCCCGGACCGGTCCCGTGGTCCCTGGCCGCACCTCGGTGGTGCCGACCGGCTGCGTCCGTGGTGCCCGCCCGCTGGTGCGGGACGGCCGGGGACGACACGGTGCCCGGGACCGGGGCGCGCCCGCACCGGCGGACCGGACTACTCCACGAACCGCACGCGGAACGAGACGGGCCACAGCTTGCCGGTGAGCAGGTACTCGTCGTCGCCCAGGGCGGCGATGCCGTTGAGGACCGCGTTGGCGTCCGCGCGCTGCTCCTGGTCGAGCAGGCCGGCGGCGTCGACCAGCGCGGTCACCCGCCCGCTCGCCGGGTCGATGCGGACGAGGACGTCGGACTGCCACACGTTCGCCCAGACCTGTCCGTCGACGCACTCCAGCTCGTTGAGCTGGGTCACCGGCTCGTCGTCCAAGGTGACGGCGACCGAGCCGGTCTCGGCGAAGGTGACGGGGTCGTGGAAGCGCAGCTGGTCCGTGCCGTCGCTGCGCACGAGGCGGGTCCCGTCGAAGCACAGCCCCCAGCCCTCGCCCTCCAGCGGCACCTCCTGCCGGAGGGTGAGAGTGGCCCGGTCCCACTCGAGCACCACACCGTCCTGCCAGGTCAGCTGCCAGATGCGGTCGTCGACCACCGTGATGCCCTCGCCGAACAGCCGGCCGGGGAGCGGCGCGGACCGTCGCACCTCGCCGGTCGCGGGGTCGACCTCGCGGAGCTGGGACCGGCCCGCGAGCCCGGTGCCCTCGTAGAGGGCGCCCTCGTGCACCTCGAACCCCTGGGTGAAGGCCGACGGGTCGTGCGGCACCTCGGCCAGGACCTCCGGCCGCAGCACCGGCACCGGGAGGTCGGGGTCGGTGACCACGGCGTTCCGGGCCCGGACCGACTCCCCGTAGACGGAGACGTCCGCGCTGTCCCGTGCCGAGCAGGCGGGCAGCAGCGCGACGGCGAGGACGACGGCGGCCAGGGCCCGGCGGCGGATGCCACGGTTCATCGAGCGGTCACGATCCGTTCGGGTCGGTCGGGTCACGGGGGTCGCCGAGTCATGGGTCGTTCGGTCACAGGGCCACCAGGCCACCGCCACCGGGCCACCGGGTCACCGGGTCGCCGGGGGTGCGTCGACGGGGGACCGCCGGCGGACCCGGCCGGCGACCCGGGACGGCCCGGAGCCGCAGAGACTACGAACCGGCCGGCGGGTCCGGAAGGGACGGCTCCCGTAGATGCGTGCCCGTTCCCTGCAGTACGTACCGCACGGAACCGGCACCGTGGTGGACGGAGCCGGGGACCGGGATCCGGCTCGGCCCAGATCGGTGGTGGCCACTGATGCCGCCGTCCGTGCCGCAGCCCGAGACTTTCGCCTGCCGATCCCGGACCGCGGCCGGGCCCGGCAGTCCACGGGGCGATCGGGGAGGCCGGCGGCGACGCCGCAGTCCTGATCCCGGCAGGCCTCATCCCCAGAACCGACACCTGAGGAGATCCCATGTTCGAGGACCAGACCGTCGAGCTGCTGCCCGAGCGGACCACGATGCAGGCCTTCTTCTCGCAGAACGGCAACCTCGCCATCGCAGTCGCACTGAACGTCGGCAACGTCAACGTCGGTGTGCTCGGCGACGCCAACCAGCTGAACGCCGCCTTCGCGGCAGCTGCGGCCGGTAGCAACTTCGGCTGACAGGACCGTGGGTCCGGCGACTGCTGATGCACTCGCCGGGGCCGGGGGGGGGGGGGGGGGGGGGGGGGGGGGGGGGGGGGGGGGGGGGGGGGGGGGGGGGGGGGGGGGGGGGGGGCGGGGGGGGGGCGGCGGGGGGCGGGGGGGGGGGTGGGGGGGGGGGGGGGGGGGGGGGGGGGGGGCGGGGCGGGGGGGGGGGGGGTGGGGTGGGGGGGGGGGGGGGGGCGGGGCGGGGGGCGGGGGGGGGGGCCCCCCCCCCCCCCCGCGGCCCCCTCGTGGTGGTCGCGGCGCTCGCCGCCGCCCTCTTCGCCACCGGCGTCGGCCCACGCCCGCCCGGACACGCCTGGGACGTCCTCTACGACGTCGTCCTCTACCACCTGTCCTGGCTGGCGGCCGGCGCCGCCTGCTGGCTGACCGCCCGGCGGGCTCCCCGCGAGGCGCTCGCCTGGCGGGCGCTGGCCACCTCGCTCGTCGTCGGCGCGGCCGGGAACGTCGCGCGCATCCTCGAGACCGGCCAGGCGGGCACCACGCCGTCCCCGGTGGCCGACACCTGCGTCGCCGTCGCCTACGGCAGCCTCTACGTCGCGCTGTTCGTGCTCATCCGCGCCCGCGTCGCGCGGTTCCTGCCCAGCATGTGGCTCGACGGCGTCGTCGCCGCGCTCGGCACCACGGCGGTCGGCACCGGGTTCCTGCTCGGGCCCTACCTCACCGACAGCAGCCACGTCTCGGTCGCCCAGCTCGCCTGGCCCGGTGCCGACGTGCTGCTGCTGTCGCTGCTGGTCGGCGTCAGCGCCATCCTCGGCGTGCACCTGGACCGCACCCTGCTGTGCATCGCCGGGGCCATCGCGCTGTTCTGCGTCGCCGACGCCGCCCTGTTCGTGCTGAGCGCCGAGGGCCGCTACGCCGACGGCGGGCCGCTGGAGCTGGTGTGGCAGGCCGGCGTGCTGCTGGCCGCCGTCGCCGCGTGGCGCACCACCGGCGACCCGCGGCGCGCCGCCGGGCAGGAGGGCGTGCGGATCACCTGGCGGCTGGTCGCGCTGCCGCTGGCCGGCACGCTCGCCGCCCTCGCCGTGCTCGCCGCCGGCTACGGCGACGACCTGCCCGACAGCGCCGGGTGGCTGGCGGTGGGCTGCGTGCTCGCCGCGCTGGCCCGCACCGCGGTCACCTTCCGCGAGGTGCGGACGTTCGCGGTGGTCCGGCAGGAGGCGCGCACCGACGAGCTCACCGGCCTGCCCAACCGGCGCGCGCTGCTCGAGCGCGCCCGCACCGTCGTCGCCGGGGCGACGACCACCTCCCCCGCCGCGCTGCTGCTGCTGGACCTCGACGGGTTCAAGGAGGTCAACGACAGCCTCGGGCACGGCGCCGGCGACCAGCTGCTGTGCCAGGTCGGCCCGCGGGTGACCCCCGCGCTGCGGCCGGGCGAGGTGCTCGCGCGGCTCGGCGGCGACGAGTTCGCCGTCCTGCTGCCCGCCGTCGACCTGGACACCGCCGCCGAGCGCGCCGGCGTCGTGCACGACCTGCTGCGGCAGCCGTTCGAGGTCGACGGCATCCGGCTGCACGTCGGCGTGAGCATCGGCGTCTCGACCGCGCCGGTCCCCGCCGACGACGTCCAGGAGCTGCTGCGCTGCGCCGACGTGGCGATGTACGCGGCCAAGACCGAGCGCGCCGGCGTGCACGTCTACGTCCCCGACCCGACCAGCGGGTCGGGCGAGCGGCTGCGCACGATGGAGGAGCTGCGCACCGCGCTGGCCGAGGACCAGCTCGACGTCCACCTGCAGCCGCAGGTCGCCATGGACGACGGCCGCACCGTCGGCGTCGAGGCGCTGCTGCGGTGGCACCACCCCGGGCGCGGGCTGCTCGGCCCCGCGCAGGTGCTGCCCGCCGCCGAGCAGGCCGGCCTGCTGCGCCCGCTGACCGACACCGTGCTCGAGCGCTCCCTGGACGCGGTCGCCCGCTGGTGGGACGAGCACCGGGTGCCGGTGTCGGTGAACCTGTCCGCGGCCAACGTCGCCGACCTCGACCTGCCCGGCAAGGTCGCCGCGGAGCTGGCCCGGCGCGGGCTGCCCCCGGCGGCGCTGACCCTGGAGCTGGTCGAGGACACCCTCATGGCCGATCCCGAGCGCGGCCGCACCGTGCTCGGCGAACTGCGCCGCCTGGGCGTGCGCACCTCCATCGACGACTACGGCACCGGCTACAGCTCGCTGGCCTACCTGCGCCGGCTGCCCGCCGACGAGCTCAAGCTCGACCGCAGCCTCACCGCCGACGTCGACCGCGACGAGCGGGCCGCCGCGATCGTGCGGCACACCGTCGCGCTCGCCCACGACCTGGGCCTGAGCCTGGTCGCCGAGGGCGTCGAGGACCTCACCACCGCCGCCCGGCTCGCGGCGCTGGGCTGCGACGTCGCCCAGGGCTACGCCGTCGCCCGGCCCATGCCGGTCCCCGACCTGCTGCGCTGGCTGGCCGCCCACCGCGCCGCCACCGCCCGTGTCCGGGACTGAGACGGTGCCGAGCCGGTCCGCCGCCGGCCGACCGGCGCCGTGGCGGGGTGGCGCCGTGGTCGCCGCGCGGGGGCAGCGGACCGGCACCCGCCGCCCGGTGGTCTGGCTGACGGCGGCCCTCGTCGCCGTCTACCTCACCGGCGTGGACCGGGCCCGCAGCGGTCCGGCGGAGACGCTGCTGTACGACGTCGTCCTCTACAACGCCGTCCCGGTCCTGGCCGGCCTCCTCTGCTGGCGCACCGGCGGCCGGTCGCCCGCCGAGCGGCGCACCTGGCAGGCGGTGGCCGTGGCGTGGGGCCTGATCGTGGTCGGCAACCTCACCTACGTCCTGGTCGTGGTCCCGCAGGCGCAGCCGCCGTTCCCCTCGGTGGCCGACGCGTGGTGGCTGGCCGCCTACCCGCCGCTGTTCGCCGTCCCCCTGTTCCTCGTCCGCAGCCGGGCGCCGCGGGCGTCGGCGGTGAGCTGGCTCGACGGGCTGATCGGCGCGCTCGCGGTCGCCGCGGTCACCGCGACCTGGGTGCTGGGGCCCACGCTGTCCTCCCCGGCGCACGACCCGCTGGCGGTCGCCGCCAACCTCGCCTACCCGGTGGCCGACCTGCTGCTGCTCGCGCTCGTCGGCGCGGTGTTCGCGGTCCTGGGCGCCCGCGTCGACCGGACCGTCCTCCTGCTCTGCGCCGTCCTGACCGGGAAGCTGGTCGCCGACGTGCTCATCGCCGCGGCCCAGGCCGGGGGCACCTACGTCCCCGGCGGCTGGGGCGACCTGGCCTGCGTCCTCAACGCGGCGCTCACGGTGGTCGCGGTCGTCACGGCCCCCCGGCCCGCCGCCCCCGAGCCGGTCGCGCAGGTCCGCACGGGCTGGCGCTGGGTGGGCATCCCGGTCGGCTGCAACGTCGCGGCGCTGCTCGTCCTGAGCGTCGAGTGGAGCCGGCCCGGCGCCGGGCTCGGGGAGCTGTGCGCCCTGGGCTGCCTGGCCGCGTCGCTCGCCCGCACGGCGCTGACCCTGCGGGAGCTGCGGGCGCTGACCGAGGTCCGCCGGCAGGCGCACACCGACGAGCTGACCGGCCTGGCCAACCGGCGGGCGCTGGCCGAGCGCGCCGCCGCGCACCTGGCCCCCGGCCGGCCCGCGGGCGTGCTCCTGCTCGACCTGGACGGGTTCAAGGCGGTCAACGACGGCCTCGGCCACGCCGCCGGCGACGACATGCTGCGGACCGTCGGGGCGCGGCTGCGCGGGGCCCTCCGCCCGTCCGACGTCCTGGCCCGGCTCGGCGGGGACGAGTTCGCCGTCCTGCTGCCGGGCGCCGACGCCGTCCTGGCGCGGGAGTGCGCCGCCCGGCTGCACCGCGTCCTCGTCGAGCCGGTGGCGGTCGCCGGGCGGGTCGTCCGGGTCGGCGCCAGCATCGGCCTGGCGACCGCCCCCGGCGACGGGCGGACGATCGAGAGCCTGCTCGCGGCCGCCGACGCCGGGATGTACGCCGCCAAGGCCGGGGGGGGGGGGGGGGGGGGGGGGGGGGGGGGGGGGCGCGGGCGGGGGGGGGGGGGGGCGGGGGGCGGGGCGGGGGGGGCGGGGGGGGGCGGGGGGGGGGGGGGGCGCTGTATGGGGGGGTGGCGGGGGGGCGGGGGGTGGGTTTTGGCGGGGCGGGGGGGGGGGGGCGGGGCCCCCCCCCCCCCCCCCCCCCCCCCCCCTGCCGCTGCCGCGGGACCCCGAGGGCGCAGCCGCGGCCGACGTCGTCGTCGTGCCCCTGGTCGACCCGTCGGGACGCCCGGCCGCCCGCGAGGCGCGGACGCCCGACGGACGCCCGGCCGACCTGACCGCCCTCACGCGCGCCCTGCCCCTCCTCGGCCTCGTGGACGCCGCTCCCCCGGTCTGGACGACGCTGTCGCCCGCCGACGTCGCGGGCACGCGCACCGCCGACTCCCTGGCCGCGGCGCTGCTGCGGGCGGGGGTCCCGCCGGAGTCGGTGGTCTGCGTGCTGCCGCGCGACCTGCCCGGCCCGCTGCTCCCCGCGGCGGCCGACCTCCTGGCGGGGCTGCGCGCCCGCGGCCTGGGGACGGCGGTCGACGGCACCGTCCTGCAGGTCCTCGGCCACGCCGGCGACGGCGCACTGCCCGCCGACGTCGTGCGGCTCGACCTCACCGGCGGCGCCGTGCCCACCGCGGCGGTGACGCACGCCGTCGCGCTGGTGACCGCGCTCGGCGGCCGCGTCGTCGCCGTGACCGACGACGCCGACCCTCCTGACGTGCCGGGCTGCACCGTGCTGCGGACCGCCGGCGCGGACCGTGCCGCCCCGGGGACGCGCGTCCTGACCGGCCCGGCGGCGGGTCGGCCCGGGGATGTGCCTTCCCGCCGGAGCGGGCAGGATGGCCGGAGTCGATCAACCCGGAGGTGCATCCCGTGTCCCGCACACAGTCCCGCGGCCAGGTCACACAGTCCCGCGGCCAGGTCATCGGGGCCGAGCTCCAGGAGGGGCTCAGTCACCTCGGCGCCGCCGTCACGGAGGCCGGCCGGGCCGCCGCGGAGCAACTGGCCCCCCGCGTGGACGCCGCGCGCGAGGCGGCCGCCCCCAGGGTCGCCGCCGCCGTCGCGGTGGCCGCGCCCGCCGTCGCCTCGGCCCGCGAGGCCCTGGCCCCGCGGGTGGACGCCGCCCGCGGCGCCGCGAGCCCGGTCCTCGACGCCGCCCGCGAGCGCGTCGACGCCGCCGTCGTGGCGCTCACCCCGCGCGTCGTGGCCGCCCGGGAGGCCGCCAACCCCGTCCTCGACGCCGCCCGCGAGCGCGTCGACGCGGCCGTCGACGCGCTGACCCCGCGCGTGGCCGCCGCCCGCGAGTCCGCCGGCCCGGCGGTCACCTCGGCGCTGACCGCCGCCGGTGCCGCCGCCGCCAAGGCCGCCGCGGACCTCGCGCCCCGGGTGGAGGCCGCCTCGGCCGCCACCCGCAAGGCGCTGGCCACCGAGGTCGCCCCCCGGGTGGCCGCCGCGAGGGACACCGTCGTCCCGGCCCTGGGCAGCGCCCGCGACAGCCTGGTCGCCGGCGTCGGCACCGCGCTCGGCGAGCTCGAGCACCGCCGGGCCGAGCTCGTCGGCGGCGCCGCGCAGACCGGCCGCAAGGCGACGGAGGCCGGCCGGAAGGCCACGCGGAAGACCGCGAAGAAGGCTGCGCAGGCGAGGCGGAAGGTGGGTACGGGATCCGAGCCGCGCCGCTGGCCGTGGGTGCTCCTCGCGCTGGCGGTCGGCGCGGCGGCGTTCTCGTTCCTGCGCCGCAAGACCGAGGACCCGTGGACGCCGGCCCCCGCCGGCGACGGGCCCGTGCCCAGCTACCGAGAGGACCCCGTGCCCAGCTCCCCGAGCAACGACGACTCCAGCAAGACCGTCTCCGACGCGATGTTCGTCGCCGGCGACTCGGCGCCCCCCGAGTCCGACATGGGCATCCGCGATGCCCAGAACGTGGCCGGCGACGACGACGCCGGCGCCACCGACCCGACCCGGACCGCTCCCGAGCCGTTCACCAGCGGCGGCGGGGCGGACGAGGGCCCGACCGCCGGGCCCGCCGCCGGCCAGGCCTGACGGCCCGCCGTCAGCACGCCGATCGCCCCCGCTGCCCTCGAGGCGGCGGGGGCGATCGCCGTCCGGGAGTACGGTGGGGATCATGAGCGAGACGGTGACGACCAGTACCTCCGAGCCGTCCCGGATCGGTCCCTCGGGCCGCAAGCTGCTGCGCCTGGAGGTGCGCAACAGCCAGGTCCCGATCGAGCGCAAGCCGGAGTGGATCAAGACCCGGCTGAAGACCGGCCCGGAGTACACCGAACTCAAGTCGCTGGTCCGCCGCGAGGGCCTGCACACCGTCTGCGAAGAGGCCGGCTGCCCCAACATCTACGAGTGCTGGGAGGACCGGGAGGCCACCTTCCTCATCGGCGGCGACCAGTGCACCCGGCGCTGCGACTTCTGCCAGATCGACACCGGCAAGCCCGCCGAGTTCGACGCCGACGAGCCCCGCCGCGTCGCCGAGAGCGTCGCGACGATGCAGCTCCGGTACGCCACCGTCACCGGCGTCGCCCGCGACGACCTGCCCGACGGCGGCGCGTGGCTCTACGCCGAGACCGTCCGCCAGATCCACGCCGCCGTCCCCGGCTGTGGCGTCGAGCTGCTCATCCCCGACTTCAACGCCGACCCCGGCCAGCTGGCCGAGGTGTTCTCCTCCCGGCCCGAGGTGCTGGCGCACAACGTCGAGACCGTGCCGCGGATCTTCAAGCGCATCCGCCCCGGCTTCCGCTTCGAGCGGTCCCTCGCGGTGATCACCGCCGCCCGCGAGGCCGGGCTGGTCACCAAGTCCAACCTCATCCTCGGCATGGGCGAGGAGCCCGACGAGGTGGTCGAGACCATGCGCGCGCTGCACGAGGCAGGCTGCGACCTGCTGACGATCACCCAGTACCTGCGGCCCTCGCCGCGGCACCACCCCGTGGTCCGCTGGGTCAAGCCCGACGAGTTCGTCGGCTTCCAGCAGGAGGCGGAGAGGATCGGCTTCCCGGGCGTGCTCGCCGGGCCGCTGGTGCGCAGCTCCTACCGGGCCGGGCGGCTCTACCAGCAGGCCGTCGAGGCCCGCGGTCTCACCACTCGGGGCTGACCGCCCCGCGGGCTCCCCGGGACCGCTGCGCGACGCCCCTATCCTGGGGACATGGCACGCAGCAAGCCCACAGACTCCCCCGCTCCCGCCGGCAACGCCGGCCGGGGCCCCGCCGCGGGGCGCGGCCGGTCCACGGGCGGTGCCACCGCGGCGGGGAAGGCGGGCAAGCCCGCGAAGACCGGCAAGGACGGCGAGCCGAAGGTCGGCCGGCTGAAGAAGGTCGGCAACCAGGTCCGCATGATCAAGCAGGCCTACTCGCTGACGCGGAAGAACGACCCGAAGCTGCCGTGGTACATGCTCATCGCCTTCGTGGCGGTGGCCGGTGTGGTCGAGCTGCTGGCCATCCTGTTCGGGGCGCCGTTCCTCTTCCTGCCGATCGCGGTCGTCCTCGGCGTGCTGGCGGCGATGATCGTCTTCGGCCGCCGCGCGCAGGGCTCGGCCTACCGCCAGGTGGAGGGCCAGCCCGGCGCCGCCGCGTGGGTGCTGGAGGGCATGCGCGGTGACTGGCGGGTGTCCGCCGGGGTCGCCGGCACCGCCCAGCTGGACGCGGTGCACCGGGTGCTCGGCCGCCCGGGCGTCATCCTGGTCGGCGAGGGCTCGCCGGTCCGCGTCCGCGGCCTGCTGGCGCAGGAGAAGAAGCGCATCGCCCGCGTCATCGGCGACACCCCCATCTACGACGTCACCGTCGGCGAGGAGGAGGGGCAGGTCCCCCTCCGCAAGCTCAGCGCACACGTGATGAAGCTGCCCCGCAACCTGTCCGCCGGTGAGGTCAACACCCTCGGCCGGCGGTTGGCCGCGCTCGGCGGCGCGCGCCCGCCGGTCCCCGGCGGCCCGCTGCCCGGCGGCCGGCAGATGACCGTCAGCCAGCGGCAGGTCCGCCGCCGCTGAGGGAGGACCTCCCCGCGCCCCACCGCTCGCACGCTCGCGGCGGGCCCCCTGCGGGGAGGCCGTCACAGCCGGCCGAAGGGCTCCGCGTAGCGGAAGGTGCCGCGCTGCTCCGGACCGGCCAGCCGGCGGGCCTGGAAGTGCCCGCCCCAGGCGGGGTCCGGCGGCTCGACGCCCAGGTCCGAGGCGCGCACGAAGCCGGCCCGCGCGTAGAAGGCCGGGTCGCCGAGCAGCGCCACCAGGCGCTCCCCCGCCGCCTCGGCGACGGCGACCAGCGCGTGCACCAGCACCGTCCCGACGCCCCTCCCCTGCCGGTCCGGCCGCACGCCGAGCGGGCCCAGCCCCAGCGCCGGGGCGTCGAGGGGGTCGATCCACCCGCGGGTGGCGACCACGTGCCCGACGACGTCGTCCCCGTCGGCGGCGACCAGCGACAGGTGCGGCAGGAAGCCCGCGTCCGCGCGGAGCTCCCGCACCAGCCGGGCCTCGACGTCGGTGGGGAACGCCGCCCGGTGCACCACGTCGACGGCGGCGGCGTCGGCCGGCCGCTCGCGGCGGACGATCACCTGTCGAGGACGACGGCGGTGTCGGTGACGCGGTCGTGCAGGCCGCGGCCGTCGGCGTCGACCACCAGCGCCGGCACCAGCAGCATGAGCAGCCCGGTGCGGACGACGGCCCGCCAGGGCGCCAGCCGCGACGCGGGGTGCGGGTGCGCCAGCCGCAGACCCAGCAGCCGCATCCCCGGCGTCTGCCCGACCGCCACGAGGAACACGACGTAGACCACCGCGAACGACAGCAGGCTCCAGTTGCCCGGCAGGTCCGGGGCGGTGAACAGGCCCGCGACGACGGCGGAGAGGAAGGCGTCGACCAGGAACGCCAGCACCCGGGTGCCGAACGGCGCCAGCGACCCGGGCCCGTCCTCCGGCAGGCCCAGCGACGCACCCCGCCGGCGCTCCTGAGAGGGTGGCTGTGCGTCCCTGACCATGCCCACCAGCGTAGGACCCGCCCGCCGCACGCCCGGCCGCTCGCGCGCGACGGCGTCCGGTGCGACACGCCGGAGCCGTTGTTACCGCCCCGAAACAGACGGGACACCCCGGGGCAACTCCCCGGTCATAGCTTGCGAGTCGGCTGTCCGCCCCACACCGGAGGATCGATGTTCACCAGTCCCGACGAGGTCGCCGCCTACATCCGCGACAACGACGTCGAGTACGTCGACGTGCGCTTCTGCGACCTGCCCGGCGTCATGCAGCACTTCACCATCCCGGCGTCGACGTTCGGTGAGGACACCTTCTCCGACGGCCTCGGCTTCGACGGGTCGTCGATCCGCGGGTTCCAGGCGATCAACGAGTCAGACATGCTGCTGCTGCCCGACGCCAACAGCGCCTTCCTCGACCCGTTCCGGAAGCACAAGACGCTGAACGTCAACTTCTTCATCCACGACCCGATCACGCGCGAGGCCTACAGCCGCGACCCGCGCAACGTGGCGAAGAAGGCCGAGGCGTACCTCGCCAGCAGCGGGATCGCCGACACCGCCTACTTCGGCCCCGAGGCGGAGTTCTACATCTTCGACTCGATCCGGCACTCGACCGGCATCAACGAGGGCTACTACCACATCGACTCGGTCGAGGGCTCCTGGAACTCGGGCGCCCTGACCGGCGAGAACGGCGGCCCCAACCTGGGCTACAAGACCCGCGCCAAGGGCGGCTACTTCCCGGTCGAGCCCTTCGACCACTACAGCGACCTGCGCGCCACGATGATGTCCAACCTCACCGGCGTGGGCCTCGAGCTCGAGCGCGGTCACCACGAGGTCGGCACCGGTGGCCAGGCCGAGATCAACTACAAGTTCGACACCCTGCTGCGCGCCGCCGACAGCCTGATGCTGTTCAAGTACGTCATCAAGAACACCGCCTGGGCGCACGGCAAGACCGTCACCTTCATGCCCAAGCCGCTGTTCGGCGACAACGGCTCGGGCATGCACTGCCACCAGAGCCTCTGGAAGGACGGCGAGCCGCTCTTCCACGCCGAGACCGGCTACGCGGGCCTGTCCGACACCGCCCGCCACTACATCGGCGGCCTGCTGGCCCACGCCCCGTCGCTGCTGGCCTTCACCAACCCGACGGTGAACAGCTACCACCGCCTGGTGCCGGGCTACGAGGCGCCGATCAACCTCGTCTACTCGGCCCGCAACCGCTCGGCCTGCTGCCGCATCCCGATCTCGGGCGACAACCCGAAGGCCAAGCGCATCGAGTTCCGCGTGCCCGACCCGTCGGCCAACCCCTACCTCGCCTTCTCGGCGATGCTCATGGCCGGCCTCGACGGCATCAAGAACAAGATCGAGCCGCCGGCGCCGGTGGACAAGGACCTCTACGAGCTGCCGCCCGAGGAGGCCCTGGGCATCGAGAAGGTCCCGGCGTCGCTGGACGCCGTCCTCGACCGGCTCGAGGTCGACCACGAGTACCTGATCGACGGCGGCGTCTTCACGCCCGACCTGATCGAGACGTGGATCGAGTACAAGCGGGAGAACGAGATCGACCCGATCCGCCTCCGCCCGCACCCGCACGAGTTCGCCATGTACTACGACATCTGATCCGTCCCGGCACGCGACAGGGGCCGGTGACCCGCGCGAGCGGGCTCACCGGCCCCTGTGGCGTCCTCGCCCCCCGCTCGGCGCGGACGACCACCTCCGGGTCACCCCGGGCTGCGGAGCAGGCGGCGGGCCCGGACCGCCGCGAGCGCCCCGACGCCCGAGGTCACCCCGACCAGCAGGAGCTGCACACCGAGGAGGTGGCGGGGCAGCCCCGGTCTCCCGAGCTGACCGTCGAAGAAGCCGGAGAGGCTGCTGAGCAGGCACACGGCGGCGAGCAGTCCGGCCGCCGCGGCCCCCCGCCGGCCGGGCCGGCGGACCGCCGCGGCGGCGAGTGCGGCCTGCGCGACCATCACCGGAGCGGGCGCGGCGGCGACGGCCCGTCCGCTCCAGGCCTCGGCCGGGGTGTTCCAGCCGGACGCCACGGCGAGGCCGCCGCCGACGCCGTCGAGCAGGAGCATGCCGGCGGTGGCCAGCCCGAGCCTCCGGCCGCTCCTGTCGGTGGGTCCCGGCGGCTCGACGACCCGCCGGCTCGTGGTGCGGCCGACCATCACGGCGGGACCTCCTGCTCGGCCGATCGACGACCGCAGGGTAGGCGGGACCTCGCGCGGTGGGTACCGCTGTGGTCGCCGCACCCGATGCCGACCCCGGTCACCCGGGACGACCCGGGCCCGGCCCTCGGCCTCCCGTCCCGCCGGCTCGCGGACCGCAGCACGCGTGGTCAGAGTCCAAAGTCGGTTCCGTGCGCCACGCCCCGCTGGCAGGGTGGGCACGCGGCAATCCCTGACGTGCAGCAAGTCGTCCACGGGGGAGAGACGGGGCCTCCCATGACCGCCGACACCCGGCCGGACCTCCGCCCCAGCTACCTGGAGCACCGTGCGATGCGCACGGACGCGGAGCGGCTGCGGACGCTCGTCGCCTCGGCCCGCCCGGCCGACGCGGACCGGCTGTCCGCGCTGGCCGCCTGGTACGCGAGGTACGAGGGCGCCATCCACGACCACCACACCGCCGAGGAGGCGGTCGTCTATCCCGCGCTGCTGGAGCGGGACCCGACCTTCGCCGATGCGGACGGCGAACTGGAGGGAGAACACCGGGTGCTGGCCGATCGCCTGGCGGTCATGGGCCAGAGCCTCCAGGCACTGCCCGCCGCGGCCGGGGGCGGCAGCTGGGAACGGGACCTGGAGGAGGCGGTCCGTGCCGCGGAGGCGCTGCAGGAGATCCTCGGTGTGCACCTCCCCCACGAGGAGGACGTCGCCTTCTCCCGGTACCAGCGGGAGTTCACGGCCGAGGAGTTCACGGCCCTGGGCGAGGCCGCGTGGAAGGTCGTCGGCGCGCGCGCCGTCGTGTTCGCCGGGCCGTGGGTGCTCGACCACGCGACCCCGGCCGAGCGCGCGGAACTGCTGGCCGCTCAGCCGCTGCTGCTCCGGGTCCTGTACCGGCTCGCGCTCCGCCCGCGCTACGAGCGCCTGGCCCGCCCGGTGCGCACCCCTGCTCCCCCGGCGTCCGCACACCCGGAGGCCTGACGTGCCCACCGTGCCGTGGCGTCGCCGCCTCTCCCCGGTCCCGGGTGACGAGTACCTGGTGCTGGCCAGCCGGCTGCCGCTCCGGTCGTTCGCCCAGGTCCCGCGGTTCCTGGGGCTGACCGTCGCGGTCGTCCGTCAGCTGGAGCGCACCGAGGGACTGGTCGGTTACAGCCTGCGGGCCCAGCCGCTCGCCAGGACGTTCTGGACCCTGTCCGCGTGGACCGACGACGCGGCGCTCGGCCGCTTCGCGCGGGAGATGCCGCACGCGGCGGTCATGGCGACGCTGCGCCCGCACATGAGGCCCACGCGGTTCGAGTCGTGGACGGTCCGCGGCGACGAGCTCCCCGTGGCGTGGGACGACGCGGTCGAGCGCCTGCTGCGACCGGCCGGCTCCTCACCGCCGCCGTCCCCGGTCCCCTAGGGAACGGTCACCCGGAGAACGGACCGGGAGGTCCAGCGATGGTGCTCCTCGTCGTGCTGGTCGGGACCTACGCCCTCGCCCGGCTGCTCCCCTCGCGGCTGCACCGCCGCCGCCCGCCGCCGGACGCTGCGCGGGTGGCGATGGCCACCGCGATGGCCTTCTCGGGGGTCACCCACGTCGTGAAGCCCGAGCCCTTCGTGCAGCACCTGCCGGAGTTCGTGCCCGCGCGGGAGCGGGTGATCCTCTGGACCGGGCTGCTCGAGGTGCTGTTCGGCGTGGGGCTGGCGGCACCCCACCGCCGGCGCCGGGAGGTGGCTCTCGCCCTCGCGGCGTACCTGGTCGCCGTGTTCCCCGCCAACGTCTACGTCGCCGCGGCGGGCGTCCGGATCGAGGGCCTCCCCGGCGCCTCGCACCCGTGGCTGCGACTGCCCCTCCAGTTCGTCTACATCGGCTGGACCTTCTGGGCCGTCCCCGGTGCGTGGCAGCTCGCCCGCAGCCGGGCTGCGCAGCTGCGGGACGCGACGGCGCCACCCCTCCGCGACCGGGAGACGGTCCTGGCCGGGGCGACGTCGTGACCGCGGGCACGGACCCCGGCCCGGCGTCGTCGCCCCGGGACCGCGGGCGGGAGCCCTCCTGCTGCTGACGGGGGACCGCGTCCCGTCGCGAGGCGGCCCCCCGGGAACCCCACCGGGGCCGAGGTCCCCACCAGGGGGTTCGCAGGAGGCGTCGCGCGGGGCAGAATCCCGGAGAGCGGCTCAGACGGGGGGCGGGCACCCGACCGACGGGAGACGCCGTGCACGCGTCCGACGCGCCGCACCACCCTGACGGCGCAGCACACCGCGACGACGGCGCGGAGCTGCGGCGGTACCGGGCGCTGGTCGAGTACGCCCCGGACGCCGTCGTGATCCTCGACCTCGACGCGGGCCGGTTCGTCACGGTCAACCGGGCCGCCGAGGAGCTGTTCGGCATGAGCCGGGCGGAGCTGCTGCAGGTGGGGCCGGTCGAGGTCAGCCCGCCGGAGCAGCCCGACGGGCGGTCCTCGCGGGAGGCGGCGGCGGCGCAGCTCGACCGGGCGCTGGCCGGCGAGCGGCCCCGCTTCGACTGGACCCACCGCCGCGCCGACGGCACCGACGTCCCGTGCGAGGTCACCCTGCTGCGGCTGCCCGACCCCGACCGGCGGCTGGTCCGCGGCAGCGTCCTGGACGTCACCGAGCGGCGCGCCACCGAGACCGCCCTCGCCGCGCAGGCCGCCCGCCGGATCGCGGAGCAGATCGCCCGGCGGGCCGCGGAGGCGAGCGTGGCCCGGCTGCAGGCGACCGTCGCCGGCCTCAACGCGGTCGTGTGGGAGCGCGACCCGGCCACGCTGCGGCTGACCTTCGTCAACGAGCGGGCCGAGGAGCTGCTCGGCTACCCGGCCTCGCGGTGGCTGGCCGACGAGGGGCTGTGGTCGCGGATCCTGCACCCCGACGACCACGACGCCGTGCTGGACCGGGTGCGCCGCGAGGTCGACGCGGGCGCGGTGGACTTCACGCTGACCTACCGGGTGTGCACCGCCGACGGCCGGTGGGTGTGGCTGCAGCACCTCGGCCACGTCGCCCGGGACGAGGACGGCACCGCCCGCACGCTGCACGCGGTCCTGTTCGACGTCACCGAGGCCCGGCGCCGGGAGCGGGCCGCGGGGCTGCTGGCGGCCGCCGGCCAGGCGCTGGCCGCCCCGGGGGCGGTGGAGGACCGGCTGGCCGCGGTGGCCGCCCTCGCCGTCGAGGAGCTGGCCGACCGGGCCCTGGTCTGGCTGCGCGGCGACGACGACCGCCACAGCGTCGTCGCCGCCGCCCCCGCCGACGCGGCGCGGGGACTCACGGGCGTGCCGCTGCTCGTCGTGCCCGAGGAGCTGCGCCCGTCCGTGGAGGCCGGGCAGCCGTTCGTCGTCGGCACGGTGACCGAGGCGCTGCGGGACGAGGCCACCGGGCGCTCGCCGCTCCGGCTGCCCGCCGACCCGCTGCCGGTCGGCCCCCGCCTGGTGGTGCCGCTGGTGACCGGCGGGGAGCGGGTCGGGCTGCTGTCCCTGGCCGTCGCGGACCCCGGCCGCCGCTTCGACGACGCGGACCGGGCGCTCGCCGGCGACCTCGGCCGGCTGGTCGCGACGACGGTGGCCGCCGAGCGGCTGGCCGAGCGGCAGCGCCAGCTGCACGACCTCGCCGTGGCCCTGGCCGCCGCCGGCACCGCCGCGGAGGCCGGTGCCGAGCTCACCGCGCGCCTGCACGAGTCGCTGGGCGCGGCGGTGGTCGCGGTGTGCGCCCTCGGCGAGGACGGCCTGCTGCACACCGTCGACGTCCACGGCGACTCCCCCGGGTGGACCGCCGGGTTCAGCACCATCCGGCTGTCCGCGCCGGCCCCGCTGGCCGAGGCCGCCCGCACCCGCCGCCCGGTGTGGCTGCCCGACCGCGAGGCCCTGGTGTCCGGCTACCCGGAGATGGCGCCGTTCCTGCGGCCGGAGACCCAGGCGACGGCGTCGCTGCCGCTGCTGGCCGGTCCCCGCCTGGTCGGCGCGGTTGCGGTGGTCTTCGACCGGCCGCGGGCCTTCGACGCCGCCGAGCGCGCGTTCCTGCTCACCGTCGCCGGACAGGTCGCCGGGGCGCTGGAGCGGGCCGCGCTGGCCGACGTGCGCCGGGAGGTGGCCGACACCCTCCAGCGCAGCCTGCTGCCCGCCCGCCTGCCCACCTCCGACCGGCTGGGCGTGACCGCCCGCTACCTCCCCGCGGTGACGGGCACGTCCGCCGGTGGCGACTGGCACGAGGTGGTGCCCGTGCCCGGCGGCCGGACGGCGCTGGTCGTCGGCGACGTGGTCGGCCACGGTGCCTCGGCGGCGGCGGTGATGGGCCGGCTGTCCAGCGCGCTGTCCGGCGTGCTGCTCACCGGGGAGGGGCCGGCGCGGGCGCTGGAGCTCCTCGACGGCTTCGCCGGGCGGATCGACGGCGCCGCGCTGGCCACCGTCGCCTGCCTGGTCCTCGACCCGGCCACCGGCCGGCTGACCGCCAGCACCGCCGGCCACCCCCCGCCGCTGCTGGTCGCCCCCGACGGGTCGGCCGTGCTGCTCGACGGCGGGCACGGCCCGGCGCTCGGCGTGGCCGGCACCGGCCGGCGCCCGGAGACGGTCAGCGTCCTGCCCGCCGGCGCCACCCTCCTGCTCTACACCGACGGGCTGGTCGAGCGGCGCGGCAGCCTGCTCGACGAGGGCCTCGCGCGGCTGGCGGCGGCGGCCGGGGCCCGGGCGACGGCGCCGCTGCCGGCGCTGGTCGACGGCGTCCTCACCGACCTGCTCGGCGGCGGCCACGGCGCCGACGACGACGTCGCCGTGCTCGCCGCCCGGGTGCACCCCGCCTCCCTGCGCCTCGAGCTGCCCGCCGAACCCCTGCAGCTGGCGCGGCTGCGGCGGGAGGTGTCCCGGTGGGCGTGCGAGGCCGCCCTGTCCCCCGACACCACCGAGGACCTGCAGCTGGCGGTCGGGGAGGCCGCGGCCAACGCCGTCGAGCACGCCTACCGCGACGCGACCGAGCCGGGCCGCGTGCTGGTCGAGCTCGTCGCCGACCCCGACGGCGGGGTGGCGGCCACCGTCACCGACGGCGGCACCTGGCAGCCGGCGGCCGCCGACCGGGGCTTCCGCGGCCGCGGGCTGGACATGATCGCGGCGCTCGCCGGCGGTGTCGACGTCCTCCCCGGCCCGGGCGGCACCGCTCTGCGGTTCCGGCTGGGGGCCCCGGGCCCGGTGGCGCCGCCGGCCCCGGGGTCCGCCGCGGTGGCGGGCGCCCCCGCGGTCCTGCGGGCCGGGGACGAGCCGTACGGCCGCCGGCTGGAGCTGGCCGGCGACCTGGACCTCGCCGGCGTCACGGAGGTCCGGGCGGCGCTGCTCGCCGAGGTCGCCGACGACCGGCCGCTCCTGCTGGACCTCACCCGGCTGGGCTTCGTGGCGAGCGTCGGCGCCGGCCTGCTGCTCGAGGCCGTCCGGACGGCGGGCGGCCACCTCGAGGTCGTGCTGCCGCCCGGCGGGTCGGCCCGGCGGCTGCTCGACCTCACCGGGCTCACCGGCGTCCTGGCCGGCGGGGACGGGAGCGCCGCCTCCTGACGTCGCCGACGCGCCGGCTCACCCGGCCGCGACCGCCGGTGCGGGGAACACCAGGTCCAGCACGCGCTCCGTGGCGTGGCCGTCCTCGCGCGAGCAGAACCGCTCCCTGAACCGGTCGTAGCGCTCGCGGTGGCGCTCGGCCAGCGCGTCGAGGTCGCCGAGCGCGTCGAGCACCTCGTCGACGGTGCCCAGCAGCGGGCCGGGGGCGAGTTCCTCGAGGTCGAGGTAGAAGTGCCGCAGGTCGCCGCGGTAGTGGTCGAGGTCGTAGGTGTAGTAGAGGATCGGCTTGCCCGTGACGGCGAAGTCGAACTGCAGGGACGCGTAGTCGGTGACCAGCACGTCCGCCGCCAGCAGCAGGTCCCGGATGTCGGGGTGGTCGGACACGTCGACCACGTGCGGCACGTCGACGCCGTCCAGCGCGTCCGTGACCTGGTAGTGCAGCCGCACCAGCAGGACGTGGTCGGACCCGAACCGGTCGGCGAAGCGCCGCAGGTCCAGGCGCAGGCGGTGGGAGGGGCCCTCCTCGTCGGCCAGCTCGTCGTCGCGCCACGTCGGGGCGTACAGCACGACGGTGCGGTCGGCGGGGACGCCGAGCTCGGCGCGGACCAGCTCGCGGGCCCGCGCGGGGTCCGGCCGGGAGAGCACGTCGTTGCGCGGGTAGCCGGTCTCGTGCACCGGCCCGTGGTAGCCGAAGACCCGCGGCAGCAGCGTGCTGCCGTCGGGGTTCTGCGCCAGCAGCAGGTCCCACCGGGCGATGTCCCGGTCGATCACCGCGGGGACCTCCGGGTCGAAGGTGACGTCGCGGTGCACCGCCTTCAGCGGCGTGCCGTGCCAGGTCTGCAGGTAGGTCGCTCCCGGCCGCTTGTCCCAGTCCACGGACAGGTGGGTATTGGACACGACCAGGTCCGCCGACTCCAGCGCCGCGACCGCCTCGTCCCCCTCGACCGGGACGGTCGCGGCGTCCGCCGGGAACTCGTCGGCGTGCGCCTCGGCGCGCATCCAGACGTGCTCGACGTCGTCGCCGCGGGCGAGCAGCGCCTCGTGCAGCGCGCGGGGGTTGTCGGAGTACCGGCCGTCGAAGCTGCGGTAGACGATCTTCACGTGTGTCCTCGGGTCGTCGGGGCGTGCGGTGCCGATCCGGCCCCGGTCGGGGACCGAGGGGGTCAGCGGCTGCGGGTCTCGGGGAAGAGCAGGTCGAGGACGCGGGCGGCGACCGGTCGCGGGAGGTGGTCGGCGAGGTCCGGCCGCGGGGTGGCGCCCACGAGGACGTACCCCGGTGCCCCGGCGTCGGGGACGCGGAGGTCCAGGCCCGCGACGGGCAGCCCGAGGGCCCGGCTCGCGCGGACGGCGGCCGCGGCGACCTCCGGGTGCAGCCGGTCGGTGACGTCCTCGACGGTGCCGCCGTCGTCGGCGCCCGGCCGGACGGGGATGCGCTCGCCGGCCGGCGGGACGTCGTCCATCGCCCAGCCGGCCTCGGCGACGGCGGCGGCCGTCCCCTCGTCGAGCGGGATGCGGGACCGCCCGCCGGTGGCCCGCTCCCGGCGCCGGCCGGCCCGGCGGACCAGCGCCGCGACGTCGGAGACCCCGTCGCCGACCACCGTGGCGGGCCGGCGCACCCCCGCGGCGACGACCGCGGAGTCGACGACGACGACCCGCAGCTCCTCCCCCGCCGGCACGGCGTCGGCAGCCACGCGGACCCCGGCGCGGGCGGCGACCCGGCGGGTCACCCGCGGGTCCGCGCAGCGGCTCAGGGCCACGGCCGAGGTGAGCTCGGGCATCGACCCGCAGGTGAGCGCGCTGCGGGCGCCGAGGGTGTGGCGCAGCTCGCCCTGGTCGGCGTCGGTGACCTCGACCCGCACCCCGCGGCGCAGCGCCTCGTCGGCGAGCAGCCGCGCGCAGGGCGCGAGCCGGTCGAGCCCGGCCGGGGCGGGGACGAACAGCGGCGCGTTGACCGCGTTGCGGCGCTTGACTACCAGCGCGGGCACCCGGCGGAAACCCAGCTTGCGGTAGAGGGCGATGGCGGGCGTGTTGTCGTGCAGCACCGAGAGGTCGAGGTAGGCGCGGCCCCGGGCGAGGTAGCGCTCGGCGAGCACCCGGACCAGCGCCTCCCCGGTGCCCGGCGGGGCCTCCTCCGGGTCCGCGGCCAGGCACCACAGGCTGCTGCCGCCCTCGGGGTCCCCGAACGCCCGGACGTGGTCGACCCCGGTGACCGTGCCGACGACCCGCCCGGTGCGCCGGTCCTCCGCCACGAGGTAGCGCACCGTGCGGGTGGAGTGGTCGTGCCAGACGGTGGCCGGGTCCCCGGGGACCATGCCGGCCAGCCGGACGATGCGCTCCATCTCGGCGACGTCGTCCGGGCAGGTCACCGTGCGCACGAAGACGTGCGGGACCAGCTCACGGCGCGGCCGGTACCGGTGCAGGTCCAGCCGGAGGGTCAGCGAGGGGTCGAGGAACAGCTCGCCGGGCGCCAGCCCGAGCAGGACCTGCGGGTCGCGGGGGTAGACGCAGATGTCGCGGCGGCCGTCGGCCTCGTCCCGGAGGACGTCGGCCAGCCGCTGCGTGTCGGCGAACGTCTGGCCGAACAGCAGCCGTCCCCAGCCGAGGTCGAGGGTGGCGTCGGCGTCCATGCCGCGCAGCTGGTGCTCCGACGGCGGCTGCCACGGGATGCCGGTGATCGTCGGGACGGCCGTCAACGGCCGCCGCCGCGACGTACTGGTGCTCACGATGGGTCGCCACCCGGGGTCGTGCCCGGCTCGTCAGGCGGCGTGCTGCACCCGGCCGTGCCGCCCCACCATGCCCCTCCTGTCGCGGACGAAACCGACCCGGAACGACCGGGTCCCGGTCAGCGCCCGACCGGGACCAGCCGCGCCGGGCCGGCCGGTGCCTGCGCCGTCGCCGCGCGCAGGAGCTCGTAGGTGCCCTGGGCGGCGGCCGCCCACCGCCCAGCCACCGGCTCGCCCCGCAGCCAGGTCGCGGCCGCGACCAGCAGCTGCCAGCCGGCCGCCGCCTCCAGGTTGAGGTGGACCGGCAGCGGCAGCACGCGCAGCAGCCCGGCGGGGTGGTCCGTGAGCAGCGTGTCGGCCAGCCCCGCCGCGCCGGAGGCGGCCAGCAGCAGGCGGGTCCGCGGCCCCCACGGCCGGGTCCACGGCACGGTGAGCAGTGCCAGCGTGCTCACCACGTCGAGGACGGCGTGCACCGTCGGCGGCAGCGGCCGGACCGGGGCCAGCGGGTCACCGGGCCGTGACCGGGGCAGCACGACGTCGTCGTCGATGGGCTCGCGGCGGTCCAGCTCGCCGGAGAGGAAGACGTCCACCAGCCGGGCGGTCACGTCCGGCGCCGACCAGTGGGCGTTGTGCGCGGCGCCCTCGATCACGACCAGCCGGCCGTCGGGCAGCAGCCGGGTGACCTCCTCGGCCCACTCCTGGCCCAGCGTCCGGTCGTGCCGGCCGCGCACCACCAGGGTCGGCGCGGCGACGTCGGGCAGCCGCTGCTCGATCGGGTCGTCGGCGCTGCGGACGAGTTGCTGCACCATCCGGGCCACGCCGGTGGACAGGTACTCGACCTGCATCACCGGCTGGAGCGTGGGGACCTCGAAGACCTGGTTGCGCAGCACCTGCGGGTACTGCCGCCAGGGCCGGCGGTAGCGGGGGTCCGGCGTCGAGCCGGACAGCACCAGCCGCTCCACCCGCTCGGGGTGGCGGGCGGCGAGCTCGACACCGACCTGCGCGCCGATCGAGTTGCCGAAGAAGCTCGCCCGGCGGATCCCGCAGGCGTCGAGCCAGGCCAGCAGGTGGCCGGTCTGCGTGGCGACGTCGGGGCCGCCGGGCCAGCGCAGGTGCGGGTCCCGCGGCGAGCGGCCGAACCCGGGGAGGTCGGGCGCGAGGACGTCGTGCCCGAGGGCGGCCAGACGCCGTCCCAGCGGGACCAGGTACCGGCTGGACAGACCCAGCCCGTGCAGCAGCACGACCGGCACCCGCTCGCCGCCCGCACCGGAGCGCCAGGTGCGGGAGTGGACCCGGGCGCCGACCGCGGGCACGGCGGTCCGCACGTGGCGCGGAGGCGGGCCGGCGGGGCGGAGGGAGGTCAGGACGGGCACGGGTCCTCCGGAGGGAGGTGGGACGCCCCTCGGCTCGGGGCGCCGACCCCGTACCCGGACGCAGGGGACGAACCACACCGGGCCGTTCCGGATTGGGACGGCGAGCCGGTGGGCATGGGTCCGGGGCCGGTGCGGGTGAGCAGCCACTCCTCGCCGTCCCTCCTCCCGAGAGCCCGTGATGACGCCTGCCCGGACCCGGGCGACGGCACCCGCCGTCCCCCTGTCGGACCGCACCCTCCGCGACCTCCCGCCCGACGTCTCCGTCCCGGACTACGACCGCGCCGCGCTGCGCCCCGGGATCGTGCACGTCGGCGTCGGGGGCTTCCACCGCGCCCACCAGGCCGTCTACCTCGACGAGCTGGCCCGCCTGGGCGAGACCGGCTGGGGCGTGGTCGGCGTCGGCCTGCACAGCCGCGAGATCGGCGAGGTCCTCGCCGGCCAGGACCGGCTGTGGACCGTGGTCGAGCGCTCCGTCGACGGGGACCGCGCCACCGTCGTCGGCGCGCTGACCCGGTACCTCTACGGCCCGGACGACCCGGAGGCGGTGCTCGCGGCGCTGACCGACGGCGGCACCCGGGTGGTCACGCTGACGATCACCGGGACCGGCTACCGCGTCGACGCGCACACCGGGGAGTTCGACGCCGACGACCCGCACGTCGCCCACGACCTCGAGGACCCCGGCACACCCGAGACCGTCTTCGGCTACCTGGTCGAGGCGCTGCGCCGGCGGCGGGAGGCGGGGACGGCGCCGTTCACGGTGCTGTCCTGCGACAACATGCAGTCCAACGGTGCGGCGGCCCGCTCCGCGGTGGTGTCCTTCGCCCGGCTGCGCGACGAGGACCTGGCCGACTGGATCGACGCGAACGTCGCCTTCCCCAGCAGCATGGTCGACCGGATCACCCCGAGCACGACCCCCGAGGACCGGGACGCCGTCGCGCGGGAGACCGGCGTCGACGACCGGTGGCCGGTGGTCACCGAGCCGTTCCGCCAGTGGGTGGTCGAGGACGCGTTCTGCAACGGGCGGCCGCCGCTGGAGCGGGTCGGCGTCCGGTTCGTCGACGACGTGTCCCCCTACGAGACGGTCAAGACCCGGCTGCTCAACGCCGGGCACTGCGCCATCGCCTACCTCGGCTACCTCGCCGGCCACCGGACCACCGCCGACGTGATGGCCGACCCGGTCTTCCGCGGCTTCCTCACCCGGCTGATGGCCGAGGAGATCGCCCCCGGGCTGCCCGAGGTCCCCGGCGTCGACCTGGACGGGTACCAGGCCACGCTGCTCGACCGGCTGGCCAACCCCCGGATGGCCGACCAGCTGGCCCGGCTGGGCCGCCGGGGCTCGTCCAAGATCCCCAACTACCTGCTGCCGTCGGTGCGGGCCGCGATGGAGGCCGGCCGGCCGCACCGGCTGCTGTGCCTGGCCGTGGCCGGCTGGCTGCGCTTCCTCCGCGGCTCCGACTACGCCGGCGAGGAGGTGCCGATCCAGGGCCCGCGGCCCGACCTGGTGCCGGTCGCCCGGGAGGCGGGCGGCGACGCGGGGCCGCTGCTGTCGGAGCGGGCGGTCTTCGACCACGTCGGCCAGGACCCGCGCTTCGCCGGGTGCGTGCAGCGGGCCCTGACCGCGCTGGACCGGCAGGGACCGCGCGAGGTCATCGAGGAGTTCCTCGCCGACGGCGGTGGCGCGTGACGGCCGGGCGCCACCTCGCCCTCGACGCGGCCGCGGTCACCACGCTGCTCTGCGACGCCGACGGCACGCTGTTCCCCTCCGAGGAGCCGGCGTACGCCGCGTCGGCCGACGTCACCAACCGGTTCCTCGCCGGGCTGGGGGCCGGGCGCACCTACGCCCCCGACGAGCTGCAGCGCACGACCAACGGCAAGAACTTCCGCGCGGCCGCCGCGGAGCTGGCCACCGCCCACGGGCGCGAGCTCACCCGCGCGGACCTCGAGGAGTGGGTGACCGAGGAGAGGGACGTCGTCACCGCCCACCTGCGCACCGTCCTGCGCCCCGACCCCGCGGTCCGCGGGCCGCTCGAGCGCCTGGCCCGCCGGTTCGCGCTCGCGGCGGTCACCTCGAGCGCGTCGTCGCGGCTGGCCGCCTGCCTGGAGGTGACCGGCCTCGCCCCGCTGTTCGCCGGCGACCGCCGGTTCAGCGCGGAGGACTCGCTGGCCGAGCCCACCAGCAAGCCCGACCCGGCGGTCTACCTGTACGCCGGCGCCACGCTCGGCACCGGCCCCGCGGAGGCGGTCGCCGTCGAGGACTCGGTGAACGGGGCCCGGTCGGCGGTGGCGGCCGGGTACCCGACCGTCGGCATCCTGCAGTTCGTCCCGGACGCCGACCGGCCGGCCCGCGGCGAGGCGCTGCGGGAGGCCGGCGTCGCCGCGGTCGCGGACTCGTGGGCCGACGTGGAGCGGCTGCTGGGCTGACCTCAGCGGCGCCCGGCCGCCGCGGCCGCCAGCGCCCCGAGGTCGTTGGCCGCCAGGTGCAGCAGCGCCGGCGCCAGCAGGCTGCCGCTGCGCTCGCGCAGCCGGGCGAACAGCACGCCGGCGCCCGCCGTGCCGAGGCAGGCGGCGGCGACCGCGCCGGCCCGGCGCGGCCGGTCCGCGGCCGGCGCGTCGAGCGCGAGCGTGCGCACGGTCGGGGTCACGTGCCACAGGCCGAACAGCGCCGCCGCCGCGGCCCGCGCCTGCCGCGCGGGCAGCACCCGCCGCAGCACCGGGGGCAGGACGCCGCGGAAGGCGACCTCCTCCCACAGCACGGTGCCGACCGGGATGCGCACCAGCACCCGGACGGCCAGCGCCCGCGCGCCGAGCCCGGTCACGCGGGCGTCGGCGAGCAGGGGCCGCAGGGCCGGGACGGCGAGGGCGGTGGCGTACCCGGCGCCGACGACGGCGGCCCAGGCCCCGCCCGCCCGCGCCCCCGCCCCCAGCCGCCGCGGGTCCAGGCCGAGCTCGGCCCAGCTGATCCCCCCGGAGCGGGCCGCCGCGAGCAGCGTCGCCGCGGCCGCGGCGTTCACCGGCGCGTACGCCCGCTCGGGCAGCCGCGGCACCAGCAGGTCGTTCCAGGCCGCGAGCAGCACGGCCAGGCCGGCGGCCCGGCGGGCGTCGGAGCGGCGGACGTCGGAGCGGCGGCCGGCCACGTGCTCCCCCGGCCGGGTCAGCGGGAGCGCGACCAGGTGAGGACGGCGGGGCCGCCGGGGAAGGTCCGCACGTCGTCCAGGACGAACCCGGTGGGGGCGAACCCGGTGTCGAACAGCGGCCGGCCGGCACCGGCCACCACCGGGTACTGCTTGAGCACCAGCCGGTCGATCTCGGGGAGCAGCTCACCGGCGAGCTGCCCGCCGCCGGCGAGGTAGACGTCGAGGCCGGGCGCCTCCTTGAGGGCGCGCACGGCGGCCAGCGGGTCCTCCCGGACGACGGTGACCTCCGGGGCCGGGGGTTCCAGCGACCGGGAGACGACGACCTGCCGCAGGTGGGCGTAGGGGCTGACGATGCCCGCGGCGAGGCCGGGGTCGTAGGTGCGCCGGCCCATGACGACCGTGTCGAACCGGCGCCGGAGCGCGGCGTCGACCCCCAGCGCCCGGCGCACGTGCGTGGGCAGCGCGTCGGCGTACTCGGTCGCCATCCACTCGGTGAACGGCTCGGTGAGCGGGTAGAAGTCCACCTCGTCGTCGGGGCCGGCGATGAAGCCGTCGATCGACACCCCGACGTAGTAGACGAGGTCGCGCACGTCCCACCTCCACCGTCGTCGCCGACGTCACGCTCCCGTGGTGCGGCACCGGTGCGCAAGCGGCGACGGGCCGGGGACCCCGAGGGGTCCCCGGCC